>JAHKLF010000115.1 GCA_029856615.1 Candidatus Njordarchaeota archaeon | reverse complement strand
TTGCCTATATCCCAGGACATGAGGATTTATGATATTGTATCGTTGTTAATTACGTTTTTCCTGACTAATTATAACGTTACAATAGGGGCTCCTGAAACTGAGGAGGATCCTGTGGCAACATTTGTTAGGGATGGAGGAGGATCGTTTATTTTGTATGTCTATACGTTGGCGTTTGTTTTGAGGGCTCTCTCTATTCCCTCAAGGATTGTAATTGGGTATATAGGCGGTTACTATAATGCTACGGAAGGTAATACGTACCTTAGAGTTGATGATATGTTCTTATGGATTGAGGTTTTTGATCCTGGTGTTGGGGGATGGGTGCCGTATAATTGTTTTCCTTCATATTTAGATGTTTTAAACTTAGTTGATACGAGTTTCTCGGTTTATGTATACGTGGATGCTCCTAGGTACGTTCAGAATATTCCCGCTGTTTATTTGGATGAGAACTTCACAATATACTTTGTGATAGAGGGTAGTTCTGTTTATCTTCTTACGGGCTATGTAGATTTTATAGATCAAAATGAGAGTGAATTGCTGGGTTCTTCGCCGTTGAGAGTTGTTTCCTCTGATCGCGCTATTGCTTCTCTTACAATGTCTTTTGAGGTGTTTTATAATAAATTAGGAAGAGAGCCTAGGTACGGTATTCATCTGATAATTGTTCGTTATAAGCAGTTTCAATTATATGTGGTAATTGCTCTTATGAGAAGGGTTTCGATAACTCCTTGAATTGTTTTATGGGAGTTCTTTTTCTATTTCTTTTATTATTTGAATAGCTTTCTTTTCTTCATTTGTTAGTGCGGCTTTCTGTAGAAAGGCTACTCTGAGTATTTTTCCTTTTATGACATAGATGTTTCCAATATCTGTTGAGATTCTTGTGCTTAGCACGTTGAATAATCCTTTTGAGCCATATTTTTTCATTATGCTGAGTATTATCTCGATTATCTTATTGCTTTTATTGGCGATCTCAATTGCTGTATTATTATCAGTATTTGATTCTAGTATTTTTCCGTCTTGATCGAAGATGACTATTATGGATACGTTGGGTAGGGATGATAGTTTTTTGAGTATTTTTTGTATTTCTTGAGTGCGCTCCTCCATATATCTCCTCTCAGATGTGGTGGATATCATCATTCGTCTCAGTGGGCGTGGCGTCATCATAATTCTTTTCTAATCTTAATAATTTCTCGAAGTATTCCTAATAACTCTTTTGGATCGGCTTTTTGGAAGTTTCTGTCTATAAGTAATGTAATTTTCTCTATTAATGTTAATATTAATTCGTCGAGTGCATCTAGGATGTGCTGCTTTTCTATAACTTTTTCCTTCTCAATGGTCTCTGCTTTCTTTCTCACTTCTTTTTCTTCAGTAATAGTTTTGGGGACTGCTTCTTCTTTTTCTTCTTCCTTAGATGCCCAGTACGCATCGAAATCGTATATCTTGAGACGAGATTTATCGATTTTTGCTTTTTCTATTTCATCTGGTGTGGCTACGTAGACATTACATTTTGGACAATATTTTAACCCAACTTCTTTTATCAGAAACAGGGGAGTGCCACACTTTGGACATGCTTCTCCGAGCATTCTTGCGCCGCTTAAAAGGAGGTCTCTCATTTTTTCCAGCAACTTTTTTTCATCATTATTAGTGGTCATTTTTAAGCATCCCTTAACACTTTATTATTGAGGCGAAAAACTATCTGCTTTTGAATAAGATAACACGTTGAATTTAATATATTTATGAATTTGTGTGGTGATATATATGATGATTTATCGGAAAGTTGTGGAATTCGAGACGCGTGGTGAGAACGATTTTATCAATATTACGGATACTATTGAGGGAATCATAAGAGAGAGTGGAATCACTAATGGCATTGTTAATATATTTGTCCCTGGTTCAACAGCGGCTGTTACTACTTTTGAGTATGAACCTGGATTAAAGACCGATATTGCACAAGCATTAGCGAGAATTGCTCCCGATGATATCGAATATGAGCACCATAAAAGGTGGGGGGATGATAATGGCAGAAGTCATGTAAAGGCTGCTATTGTGGGGCCTTCTCTAACTATTCCAATTGAGAATGGCCGTTTATTATGCGGTACATGGCAACAGATTGTATTTTTAGAGCTTGATACGAGACCTCGTAGGAGAAGGTTGATTGTGACGGTGATGGGTGAATGAACTTTTGAAATAAATTGAAATATTTTTCTTGATTATCATTCAGTATTCATATGACTATAGTGCATCTTTAGGTGTGAAGTGATGGCTACTAATGAGGCTCCTAGAACGACTATAACAAAATTTAAATTCAATATTGAGGAGTACAGGAGGAAAATTTACGAGTCGAGAGGAAAGAGAGCTCATAGATGTCAGAGATGCGGGACAACTAAGGGGGTTATTCGAAAATACGGATTATACCTTTGTAGGCGATGTATAAGGGAGATATATCACATCTTGGGGTTCAAAAAGTCTAGTATTCACAGGGGGTGAATATTAGATGAGGCATGATCCCGTAGCTGATGCTTTGTCCGCTATAAAGAATGCGGAGATGGTGGGCAAGGAGGAAATCTATGTTTGGCCAACGTCTAAGCTTTTGAGAGCGATACTAAAAATATTGAAGGAGCATGGATATATTGAGGATTTCGAGTATATTGAGAACTATAGAGGCGGGATTTTCAAAATTAAGCTGCGTGGGAGAATCCATAATATCGGTGCTATAAAGCCTAGATTTCCCGTGAAATGGAGCGAGATTGAAATGTGGGAGAGAAAGTACCTTCCAGCATACACGATGGGGCTACTTATCATAAGTACTCCGCAAGGAGTGATTTCACACGAGGAGGCTAAAAAGCGAAGAATAGGAGGAAGATTAATAGCTTTTGTATATTGATGAGTTAGGGTGAGGGGTGGTGTCTCAAGGTATGCAGGTCAAGATATTATCAGCTGAGGAATCGATATTAGAGGCTATAAAAGCAAAGAAAGTTGTTGGTTTAGAGTATGAGATCATTGAAATTCCTGAGAATGTAAAAGTTACTGTTGAGGGAAGAGTTGTCACTGTAGAAGGTCCAAAGGGTAAAATCACCAAGGATTTTTCTCATGTAAGGACGGTCTATATAATTCATGATGATAATAGGATTATAGTTGCTTGTGTTACGAAGCGGGATAGGGATAAGAAGCCTTTAAGAACGGTATCTTCAAAGATAAAGAACATGATTGAAGGTGTGCAGCGATGGTTTATATATAAACATAAGGTTGTCTTTGCTCACTTCCCAATAAGAGTCAAGGTGGAGGGCAAGTACATTATAATAGAAAACTTTTATGGGAGGAAAGATAAAATCCTTGTTCCGATTGTAGGAGACCAAACAGAGGTAGAAGTGCGTCTTCAACCGGGGTCTGAAATTCCTGATGAGGTAATTATTAAGGGCCCGGATAAGGATGCAGTGAGCCAGACGAGTGCCAATCTACATGAAGCGTGTAAGCTACGTGGTAAATACAAGAAAGATCCCAGGGTATTTCAGGACGGTGTGTGGAGATACATGGTTACAAGGGAGGGCGAAGAGTAACGCGGAGAGGAGAGGATAGAACCTGGGGTAGATGAGCGAAGTGCGATGATATGGGGTCGATATTTTTGATCCCCGCAAGGTGATAAGGAATGGTACTCCCCCTAAGTAACATAGATCAAAGAGAGTTAAGGAGATTAATGAGAATTAAGAAAGCTAAGAAAAGAAAATTTACTAGGCCTTATTCGTGGATATGGAAAAAACTTGACGAGAGTTGGAGGCGGCCTCGTGGGAAGGATAACAAGATTCGATTGCAGATTAAAGGTAAGCCCCCGTTAGTGAAAGTTGGTTATAGATCACCAAAGAAGGTCCGGTACTTACATCCATCAGGAAAAGAAGTTGTATTAGTGCGCAAATTAGAGGATCTTTATAATATTGATCCTCTAACTCAAGTTGTCAGAATAGCAAGAACGGTTGGTGTTAGGAAGCGACTAGAGATAATAAAATTTGCTCATAGATTCGGGATCCGTGTTTTAAATCCAGGAAGAGCCGAAGCAAGATTAGGTCTAGAGATTGGTATGGAAGCCGAAGCTGAGGAAGAGGAGATTGAAGAAGAATTTGAAGCCGCTGAAAGTATTGAGGAATTGGAGGTTGAAGAAGAATGACAAAAAGTCTTTTGCCTCAGAGGAGAATGGCAGCGGAAATTTTAGGGGTTGGTATTCATAGAGTTTGGATAGATCCGGAGGCATTAGATGAAGTTGAAAAGGCTGTAACGAAGGAGGATATAAAGAAGCTTATAAAGGAGAGAAAGATCTGGAAGAGACCCATTAAGGGAATTAGTAGACATAGAGCGAGAGAAAGAGAGATTAAAAGACGTAAAGGCAGAAGAAGAGGATTAGGTTCGCGTAAGGGTTCTAAATATGCTAGGATGGGTGGATCAATGGTATGGGTTATGAGAATCAGAGCTCTTAGAAAGATATTACGAAGACTGAAAGATGCTGGTGTAATTGAACGCAGAGTATACAATAAACTTCGGAGAATGGCTAAAGCCGGGTTCTTTAAGAGTAAGGCACACGTGATCACGTATATTAAGGAGCATAGATTAAATCTTAAACCGATTGAATCCATCGAAGATCTCGAAAAATATGAGCAGGAAGCAAAGATGAGCTAAAGGTTTGTGGTGAGTTGTGATGCGAAGAAAATTCGGACCGAGGTATAGAGTTCCTTTTAAAAGGCGAAGAGAGGGCAAAACGGATTATAGAGCTAGGTATAAAATGCTTTTGTCAGGAAAAATAAGAGCTGTTGTGAGGAAGAGTTTAAGACATATAGTAGTGCAATTTATCAAAGCTGAAATGGGTGGGGATAAGACTCTATTCACCACGTGGTCTACCGAATTAAAGAAATATGGCTGGAAATATGGGTGCGGCAATTTACCGGCAGCGTATTTAACTGGATACCTAGCGGGATTAAAGGCCTTAAAAGCTGGGATAAATGAAGCAATATTAGACCTTGGTCCCCAGAGATCTACTCGCGGTAATAGATTGTATGCAGTCTTACGTGGTCTATTAGACGCAGGAGTTGAAGTACCTTACGGGGAGGGAATTTTACCCGATATCTCAAGGATTAAGGGAGAGCATATAGTTAATTATGCTAAATTATTGAAAGAGGAGGATTCAAATCGGTATAACAAGCAATTTAGTGGTTATATCGCAAAAGGTCTCGATCCCGAGAACATTCCGAATGACTTTGAAAAAGTTTTAAATAATATAGCTAGGGAGTTCAATGTTGCGCCCCCAGAATTAGAGGAGGGCGGAGAAGAAAAGGAGTTCGAAGAGGGTTAATTTTTTAATTAAGGGGGATTAGTTATGGTATTTGTCCGAGAAATACCGGATGTAGTCACGCCAAAAG
>JAHKLF010000114.1 GCA_029856615.1 Candidatus Njordarchaeota archaeon | reverse complement strand
AGAATGGAATGCTCTTGATGATCACCTAGATAAAGTCAAAATCTGGATTAACGAAACCCTATTAAACGAAACAGATGAAGCCTCTGGAGAAATAGAGATTACCCTTAATGATGGCTATTATATAATTCGCGCCATGGTGATTGATGAAGCCAGAAATGCTAACGAATCCTTAATTGTATTATATATAGATACATTGAAGCCAGTCGTTGTGCTTTCATCGCCTACGAATAACACATGGATTAACAATAGTACCATAGAAATCAAATGGAGTGCCAGTGATACATTGAGCGGAATCAGTTATTATGAATTACGTATCAATGAAGGCGCGTGGATAAAAATATTCACTACATATTTTTCAGTGAAGTTAAACGATGGTTCCCACGAAATAATAATAAGAGCCTATGACCGAGCTGGGAATTATGCGGAAGTAAGATCCTTAATTAATATTGATACAAAAGCACCACGAGTCAACATAAAATCTCCAATAAATGGAACACATCTAAATATAACAGACCTCAGAGTTGAATGGGAATGTACTGATAGAAATCTAGACATAGTATTAATAGTATTAGATAGCAAAGTAATTGCAACTCTACCTGACTACATTTCTTCTTATTATATAATTAATGATATTAGTGAGGGAATGCATAATGTGACAATAATATGCTTAGATAAGGCTGGCAATGTGGGAACACATGCTGTGATTTTTGTAATCGATCGAACGCCACCTACCATAGTAATTACTAATATTGAGAATAATACTGTACTCGAAAACGAAACCTTGAAAATAGAATGGATTATCATAGACGAACTAAGCCCCATCAAAGCTGTTTATGTGCGGATAGATGGAGAAGAATGGAGATTTGTTGATCATTCTTTCTACGAGGTTGACCTAACAAAGCTAAGTATTGGAGATCATTACTTTACAATAAAAGCCATTGATAAAGCAAGTAATCACGCACAAGTGACCTTACACTTCATAATTAAGGAAAAGGAAATTCCCAGTAAGCCTCCATCGTACATCCCCCACATAATTGGGCTAGCGTTAATAACACTAATAGTAGGTATTATAGATCTCTGGATCTACTATAAGAAAAAACAGATAAAACTCGTGGTGGAGGGACAAGAAGAAAAGGTCGAGTCAAATAGCAAGAACATTACTTCATAGAGTCATTTAGTAGGCTTTAATTCCCGAAATTCTAATCCATATTTTTTGAGCAATTCTAGAGCAGAGTGGGTGGCTTTAGGTGCCACCAGAATACCTCTTACTCCTTTGGTTCCCATAATTTTGAGCCCATCAACGTATCTTAATAACTGAGAAACCGCTGATAATTGAGCAGTACTTCGCTTAAATTCAAGAACAACCAATCGTCCTCTCTTGTCTTTTCCAATTAAGTCAATTTTACCAAATGGGGTATGGAATTCTCGATCAAGTGGTCTAAAACTCTTCTCTATGATTTCCGGATGCTTAATTACATAATCTATCATTTCCTTCTCACTACCCCATAAAATGAATTCCCCCGATTCAACAATCGTGGCTAAGATAACATAAATATGATCCGACCGAATGGAAATAATTTCCCGAGGGTTCCTCCTAATACTCCTCAGTACTAAAGTATTTTTCTTTATATTAGTCTCTAATACACAACCAGGAGGTTGCCAATTAATGGGTTCTCTTTTTTCTCCACCATGAATTAGTAAAGTCCCATCGGGCTTTAATATCAATAGTCTATCGCCTTTAGATAGCTTGCTTTTAGCACGCCCATTGTATAATACTTCGCATCGTAGAAAAATTGTTAATACGTGAGATAAGTGAAGGCTTTCTATTATATCCGCGGCTTTCCGTAATCCGGGTTCTTTAAATATTAAGTACTTAGAGGATATTTGGTGATGTGAAATCCCTGTTATCCGCAATTCATATTACCGCCTATGCAATGAGATTTGGATAGTTTATCTTAAAATAAGAAAAAGAGGATGAGTATATTTAGTTTCTTAAGGTGAAAGACTGTGAGCAAGAAATTAAACATTACGGAAATATTTATTGACGCTGATTTAGGTTCTTGGGGAGACATAGACGGTGATGGTGAAAAAGAACAGATTTACGCAACCATATTTGCTATAGAGGCTTACAAAAAAGGGAAAAGATTGTGGAATAAACGCTTAGAAGCAAAGAAGGCGCCTCGAGAATTGCCAAGGACCGAGGAAAGAATGCTACCAGAAACACGGATAGGAGAAATAATCACAAAAATATCGGCGATAGACCTAACTAATAACGGTAAAGACGAGATACTAGTGGGACGAGCAGATGGTATTCTTGGGGCTCTTGATGGTAGAGGAAAAACCCTTTGGGCCGTGGATCTTGGCGATTATATCAGAGGATTTGTATGTGAAGATGTAAATAAAGACGGAAAACCAGAAATTGTCGTTATAACGGGACACGGTGTGGTTTTTCTTTTAAATGCACGAGGCAAGAAAGTGTGGTCGAGAGAATATCCGAGAGAATACGCTCCGAATGACGTATGTGTAGGCGATATTAATAATGATAAAAGAGACGAAATAGTTTTGGCAATGAAAGATGGGACTTTAATAATAATCAATAATAAAGGAAAAGTGATAAAGGAACTTCATATCCTGCGAGAACCAGTCACACATATCAAAATTTTGGATTTCAACCAGGATGACCGTAACGAGATAATCGCTTGTGGTGAGGGAGGTTCTTTAGTAATACTTGATCAAGATGGTGTGGAATTAGAGAGATATTCGTATAACTCTAGACTAATCAATCTAAGCGTATTTGATGTCAACAATGATGGGTATCCAGAGATAATAGCTGGCGATTGGGAGGGTGCATTAAAAATAATTAATAATCAAGGTATCATCACGCAAAGGGAAGCTAGAAGAGAAATTGAGGACGACATTGATGATGATGGACAATTAGAAAAGATAGTAAGGTATTGGAAAAAGATAATAGTTACAAAAGGCAATAAGGAATTATGGGCGGAAGAATATGCAAGGTGGGTCTCTGCTATTGAAGTATCGGATATAAATGGTGATGGTAAGAAGGAGATATTAGTTGGCGCTCTGGATAAAGTATTTAGAATATACTCAGTAACTGGAGAATTACTATGGGCGACACGAACACTGAGGTCTCCTTTTAGTATACTCGCTGAGGATATTGATGATGATAATATGAGAGAAATAATAATAGTAGGTGAGCGGGAACTAAGAATATATAAAGTACAATAAATTATCATATAATCGTCTTTAGTTACACGTTTTTAATATAATTAGCTAGTTTAATAACTAATAAATCATAGTTAGTGTTAAACAATTTTGTCGCATTTTTCTAGAACTTCCGATAATATGCTTTATTAGTCGATTTTCTCATGAAGATTTCGAACAAAGCTTAGTTAGGGGTAAATAGTTTGCGATTAAATAAGTTGAAAACCTATTTTGAATTGTCGAGAAATTTCGACAAGGATATTTTTATAGAAAAACCACCAGAATCCATAATTGACGCCGAAAATCCGATTATGTAGGTGCTGCTTAAATGGGTTTAAAAGAATACGTAATAAGGAGAATGTTTACGGGTTTTATAACACTTGTAATCGTAATAGCGGCAAACTTTATCATATTTAGACTACCATCATTCATAACTGGAATAGATCCAGCAACATTATATGGAATGAGTAGGCTTATGGGCGAGGCTGGAAGTGGCCGTGGAGAAACAGACCCTACTCGTATCATTGATCAGATTATTGATTTCAAACGGCGATGGGATCTGCCTTCATTAGCAGCACCAATAGGGGTATGGTTTGATCACTTTATAAAATATCTAATAAACATGCTCACATTTAACTTCGGAAGATCAATGACCGCACCCGCTATTAACCAAGAGGTAGTAGATGTCCTTCTAGCCAGGCTTCCTTACACACTATACTTAATGATCCCCGCTACGATTTTATCAATAATCATTGGTATCGCGCTAGGAGTGAAAATAGGTTCAAAACCTGGTTCAAAACTCGACCTAACGATGATGACTATAGCAATGGCCTTATACGCACTTCCAGTCTTCTGGTTGCAGATTATATTGCTAATGGTTTTTGCTAGTTATCTTGGATGGTGGCCGGTGGGAGGCGGAATATCTTCAACAAAATATGGATTCGCAGATCCACTTTTATTCTTCGTTGACATAATGTACATGTTTACGCTACCAATTATAAGCCTCGTAATAGGCGGATTTGCTGGTTGGATGCTTCTGATGAGAAACTCTTTGGTAGATGTTATGACAGAAGACTACATAATAACTGCGAGAGCTAAGGGTCTTGATGAAAGGGTTGTATTATACAAGCATGCTTTTAGAAACGCTGTTCTTCCAGTCGTTACAGCTGTTATTTTAGCTTTAGCTGGCGTATGGACGGGAGCTATTATCACGGAGAGAGTATTTAGTATTCCGGGAGTCGGAAATCTATTCTTGTTAGCTGTTCTTAATGATAATTACCCATTAGCAGAGATGCTATTCTATTTTGTGGCTCTCACAGTAATCATAGCAAACATAATAGCTGACATTTCCTATGCGATTTTAGATCCTAGAGTTAAGTATTAGGAGTGATTACTATGTCCCAAGTTGTTGTTGGTGGTGTAAAAATATTATCCGAATTTAAGAGACAAAAGGAAGGTGTAATCGGTTTAGCGATAATTGTAATTCTAACGACTCTTTCATTCGCAGCGCCAATAATAACTCCTGGAGATCCTATGGCAACCAGACATGCAGAACTCTCGGCGCCAATATGGATGGGCTGGTTTGATCCAGACTACTTCCCAGATAGAATATTACTGAATACAACGTTCGATGATGCTAGCGAGCTTAATCAATTTTTCATAGATACTACATTGTCAGGGAGCAATTTCTATTCCTCATATGAATGGGTGTCAGAAGGTTCGCCTTTATCTCCCAGCGGGGGACTCAAATTGGCAGTAACGGATGATCCAAGCAAACCATTAGACTATACTAATCCTGTTGGGAAGGTTAGAGTAAGCTATATCTTCAAGTGGGATAAAGGAAAGCCGCCACTGAAATTCTCGTGTCACTTATCGTTCAAATTAGTTAATCTTGGAGACTTTAAATTATACGAGACAACGGGCTACGAGGTCATGATAGCAGCCTATATCACCTATAGAGGAATGAGCGGCGAAGAGCTTCGAATGCGCTTAATGAGTAGAGGGATACCTGTTCCTCCTCAAAAATATGATCCAGATGAGGGAATATATGTTGTGGATCCTCCAACAATAGATGTCGACAAGTGGCTTGATGTAGACTCTATTCTGGAGAGTCTCTATAAGAACACATTGTTTACGAAAAATGCAGAGTTGGAGATAAGGTTCACACTCACTTT
>JAHKLF010000113.1 GCA_029856615.1 Candidatus Njordarchaeota archaeon | reverse complement strand
CATGAAAAGATTATGTCTGCTTCTTTAATTAGAGCTTCTAATCTATCCCATCCTACGATATCAACATTAAATGATCTAATTTTTATATGAAATTCTGGAGGTACATCCTTACTGTTTCTGAGGTGCTTAATTTTCTCTGCTAACGCATGGGCCTTGGGACGACCTATGTCTTCTCTAAAATAACCAAGTCTATTAAAGTTTTCTTCTCTGACGATATCCCGATCAATTATGTACATCTCACCAATACCAGAACGTGCTAAAATCTCTGCTACAATAACTCCTAATCCGCCCGCTCCTACTATCAAAGCTTTTTTCTTAAGTAAGGAAAAAATGGGTATTCCCGCTACTATTAGTCTAGAGAACATTTGAGGTGTTTTTAATAATAATTTTCGTCGCTCATCGGGTGAGAGGAATCGCATTTAATCACCGTTTAGGCATGTTAAATTGCTTCCAATGAGTTTTTCAATTTCCTTCTTTATGAGATCCAAGATTTCTCTTCTCGCCTCTCTGAGGAATGCTTTAATCTCCTCCTGCACAATATCTCGGATAACGCTATGAATTGTTTTTCTAGGATAAAGTATTTTTCCATTAAGCTCTGAGATGTATGTATTATCATCAATGGGACCATCTAAAGTGAAAAATTCTGTGGATTTATCTAATTTTAAAATCTCTAAAATTTCATCCTTAATATCTCTGAACCGTAAATTAGAAGGGTATACAAATTCGTATGGAAAGAAGTTGTGTCTATCTGTCATGATGTAAAAAATGGATTTAGAATGAATGTTTATGATCCCAACTTCTTTCATTTTTAAATCTAATGATTCATCCGTAACTCTTAATGGAAGAAAGCGCTTAGCTAGCCAAATTAATATCGAGCGTTCTATTCTATTAAGGAAATCCCTGAGTGTTTCCTCTGGATGATAATAAATTCTAATTTCTATTGGTATTGAGAGAGTCATACTTTCTAAGCGTTCATTAGTTAGATCTTTGACCTTAAATTCTCCTTTTTCTATTTTATCATCAATTACGGTGTATACTGAGACGTCCTCTCCATCATGAGAGAAAATCACATGGTAATAGATACCGCTTTTCGCCCATTCTTTGAAGGTTCTTTCATCAATGCTGGAATATCTAGAGCCTATTGAATCGGGATGCTTATGTAATGTACCTATTACTCTGAGGCCTAAGGGAATTGATGCAAAGATTTTCCCAATTTTATGAGGATTGCTTGCAACTAGTACTTCACTTTTTTCCGAGTATGGAAATTCTATTGCATCATAAATGTAGGCGTTATTGTTCTTTCTAATTCCGATGAGATAAAAACCAATTTCTTCTTTCTCTTCTCTTCCACGTTTAACTATGTGTGCAAAGAGATTTTTATCCATGAAGACTTTAAATGATTTCTTTTTTCGCAACATCTAATGAACCTCATAGTTTCTTACGGAAAGATCTTCGTATAACTGGATCTATTAAGTAAGACTTAAATACAGCAAATAAATAGTTATTTCAGTCATACTAGTCTTCTAGAAAATTCAAATAGATTTTTTGAAGAATTAGAGCAAAGATATGACATACCAAATGCTTATGGTGTGGAATCAGTTAATTCTAAGTGTCCAAAATGCGAGATAAGACATTTTTCAGTGAGGAAAATCTTAAGTCGAGGATAATGTCAGCTGAAGAGGCTCTAAATATTCTTGAACGGCTAAGTAAGTTATCCGATGATGAGTTCTTAAATAATGATATTTACATTTTTGCGGCAAAAGGGGCATTCCTGACATATATTCAAGCTATACTCGATATGGCTAATTATATAATAGCAGCCAAAGAGCTAGGGATCCCCTCAAGTTATGGTAATATCTTAGAAATATTAGGTGATCATGGTATAATTCCAAATAAATGGAGAAAAAAACTTGAAAAAGTGATAGGAATAAGAGATAACATCTTACATTCTAAAGAGAAAATATCTGCAAAATCTATACTCGATCTCGTTCGTGAGAAAACTTCGTTTTTCAAAGAGTTATTAGATCTTATTCGCAAGGAACTATTAAGTGTAATTTAATAGTGTAATTTGATTATTAAGACCCTCTCGCTTTTTCGAAAGAAACTTGTATGTATCCTTGTACTTCCTCTCTGAAATCTAGGTACTTCTCAATTAACCTTGACTTAAATCTTCGAGTCTGCTCTATGTCATCACAATATATTTCTGTTCCATCACGAATTATAATATATGCTGTGGCTAATGGGGCTTTATTTAAAATAATTACTTCGATTTCTAAGTTGAATTCCCTGAGTCTTTCTGATATCTCACTGAATATTTTATGAAATTTCTCGTTTTCTTCTTTTTCGCGGAAGAGGAATCCTATTTGGAGTTTCTTAACAGCTCCTGCTTGGCTAATATACTTGAATGCACATATAGCGCCGTATTTTCGTCCAACTTCCATTATAGCTTCATCTATAATATCCTCAATACTCATATCAAAGACACCATTCATACGGGAGTGTGAAAACCTCTTAATATACCCCTAGCGTGTAAAAACTAATAGCTTATCACTTTGATATTTTTCTAATTTAAGTTTTTCATGAAAATATAAACAAAGCTAGAGGGAGCTACGACAAAAAAGCATTAAAATTTTTATTTAAAGGATCTCTTTTAGCCATTCTCTAATATTCGCTCCTATTATATGATCAATCAAAGTCAATTCAATAAAAGCTTTCGCGTAGCCTTCTGGTGAACCTACATCATACCATTTTCTATTTCCCATATCTACTGCATATACATTTAATCCATCATTAATCATATCTTGGAAAGCATCAGTTTCGCTGATTTCTCCACCTATTATTGGAGCTTTTTTCAAGTAATCTAGAACACGTGAAGAGAATATATAACGCCCTACAATAGCGAGATTACTCGGAGCTTCTTCTATACGTGGTTTCTCTACTAGCTTGGAAACACGATATACTCGTATATTATTCAACTTCATTTCCTCACCGAAATCAATAATACCAAAACGAGGAATCCATTCCTCTGGGACTTTTGAAACACACAGAGTGAGAGCTGACTGTAAATTTTTATGAACTTTTATCATCTCACTGAGCAACTCTCCACTGTCTTTTTCAATAATTATATTATCTCCTAACGCAACTACGAAATCATTTTTTTCAGTGAAAAAGGCACCCCTTAGTACAGCACCAGCTAATCCGTCTAGGACATCCTGAATCTTGTAACTTATTTTAACATTTCTCGGAATTATTCTTCTGAGCTCTTCAATTAAATTATGTTTTCCCCGATCTTTAAGCCAACGTGTGAGCTCATTTTCCTCGTATTCGTAAAATTCCCGTATTAATTGACCCTTCCAACCAATTATGACGAGTATCTCGTTTATTCCAGCATTAATTAATTCTTCAATGATGTAATGGATTAAAGGCTTAGATAATATGGGCATAAGGGCTTTGGGAATTATTTTTGTTATAGGTAATAATCGAGTACCGTAACCAGCAGCGGGTATTATCGCTTTATTTATCATTAGCAACACCATTACTATGTTAGGAGGAATGCTATGGTAGGATACTAGAAAATACATTAAAAAATTAATGAGTGTGATTAGTGTGAGACGGATATTCATTCATTTTTTTCAAGCAGAATTGGAGGATGCCATAAATATTGCAAGAAAGTATAATGCAGGAGTCGAATTACCCCTAAGCACGGAGAGGCTTCTCAAACTGGACGAAAGCAGATTAGAGAGATTAAAAGAAATAGCCAAAAATATTCAATTGTCTATACATGGTCCCTTTAGAGATCTTTATCCGGGCGCAATTGATCCAGATGTCAGGGAAGTCGCGTTAGGTAGATACATCGAGGCGATAGGTATTGCGAAAAAACTAGGAGCAGAATGGACTGTTTTTCATCTCAATTATGTTCCGCTGATTTATGGAGGAAAAAGGCTCAGAGCTCGGTGGCTAAATAACACTATTAAAACTTTTAGTGAAATCGCTATCTTAGGGGAACGGATTCATTTAGAGAATACCTATGAAGATTCCCCATTGATATTTAGGGAAGTACTTGAAGTATTATCAGATAAGAACTTTCATATGTGTCTAGATATAGGCCATGCGAACGCGTTTTCCGGGGAGCAACTTGAATTATGGGTAGAAGAGCTATCCAGCTTTATCGCCGAAGTTCATCTCCACGAAAGTTATAAGGGGAGAGATCTTCATTTACCATTGGGTTCGGGTCAAATAGATATCAATCGTTTTCTGGTCTTACTTGAGGAAAAAGGTGTAAAGAATTATATAATTACGTTAGAACCGGCATCGCTAGATGATCTTGAAAGAAATTTAGAATGGTTAAAGACGAATGGATGGTTATGAGTGAATTTTTAATGCTTTTTTATGTAAAGAATCATAAGAATTTTTCTGAGGGCGTATTTATGAAATTGGAATTCAAGGTTATTGAAATAAAGCCTCCTGAGGGTGTAAATATAATAATCGGGCAATCTCATTTTATTAAAACAGTTGAAGATTTGTATGAAGCATTAGTCACTGCGTCTACGAGTATTAAATTTGGAGTTGCGTTTATTGAGTCTTCTGGTAAATGTCTCATTAGATACGATGGTAATGATGAGGAATTAACAAATCTCGCTGTGGAATATGCAAAACAGATCGCAGCGGGACATGTCTTTGTAATTGTTCTCAAAGATGCTTGGCCCATAAATGTGCTTAATAGGATAAAGAGTGTAATGGAAGTGGTAACCTTATATGTAGCAACAGCTAATCCTATTCAGCTAATCATAGCAGAAACAGAGCAGGGAAGAGGACTACTGGGGGTAATTGATGGCTTTCATACAAAGGGAGTGGAAACAGACGAGGATAAGAAAGAAAGACATGAGTTTTTGAGAAAAATAGGATATAAGAGATAACTATTAGGGATAGTTATATAGTTATAGTTTCAGATATATTCAGAAATTTTTTCATATAGCATTTCTTTCTTCTCTACAATGTTTTTAGAATAATCTCATGATTGGAATGTATGCTGTTAGATTTTTCATATTTCACAGATATACCATATTCTATCATCAGAGAAATCGCAGAAAAAGTCGCAGAGATAAATGCTAAAGCCCAAAAGGAAGAAGAAAGAGTTATAGATTTAAGCATGGGCCAAAATTTTATAGCCAATTCTAGAATTATTCTTGAGAAGATAAGATTCCTTAAGGAAAGAAGATTTGATGAGCCAATTCTCTACGAGGCCTCCTTAGGGGCTAAGGATATACGCGAGTTAATAGTAAAGAATTACTATCGATTCTTCTACCGATTCTCGGAGGATCTATTATCTGCTGATAACATAATGATAACTGATGGTGCATATGGAGCGGTAAGAAATGCTATGGCGGCTATTCTGCGACCGGGTGATATAGTTGTATTTGATCGAGTTACGTTCAGATATTTCGTGTATATGTTAATAGTTATGGGTAGATTATTGCCT
>JAHKLF010000112.1 GCA_029856615.1 Candidatus Njordarchaeota archaeon | reverse complement strand
CATAGTGATGGATCATTAAGTATTCTTAAAGGTGAATATAAATTAGAGTCCTCAGATATTAACTTAAATAGTTTCGCTTTAGATGAAATGGGGGATCTTATTTATTCTACGGATAACAGGATAAGAAGACTCAATATTACTTCTACAACTACAAAAGTTAATGAAATAATGAGGTTGGATAATAGAATTCTCAATATAATTAAAGATGTTGAGAAAACGGCTAAGGGAGTTTTATGTTATAATGATGAAGAGAAGTCTATAGAGATACTAGATTTGGCTGGTAATAAGGTAAATAGTTTTAAAATTAAGGAGATATGTGATATTTGGCACGTTTTTATGGTAAATCTTGATGGTGATGATGCTTTAGTATTATTTGTACCAAACGAAGTACTAGTTATGTCTCTAGAAGGAAACATCCTCCAAAGATTTGAAATTAGTTATGATAAATCAAATATACTTATGAATGATTTTGATGACGATGGTGTCCCAGAGATTTTAATGATTAGCAATGATGAGCTATATTACATCAACTTACGAGATAATAGGTTATTGAGAACAGAACTACATAATGTCACAGCTTTAACGCGAGAGCAAGTAAGTAAAAGCAAAATCATATTAGCTTTCCAGAATAATTGGCTAGCAGAATATGATTTTAACGAGGTTATTGCCAATGTCTCGTCTCAGCTTTGAGAAAGCATTTGAAGTTTTTCTTAAAAGTTGGGTTTTAGGGATAAGGGAGGATATACTTAAAGGAATTGCAAAATTCACTATTAATTTACCTAGTAGAACTGTAGAATTAGTATATTCTCTTCAGATATCCAAGGAATTTACTAGAAAAGGGCATCTCCTTATAGGAGTTCTCGCAATAAATCTTAAGAGAAGATTAAAAGAGGATGGCAATGAGGAGCATAAAAAGTTTCCAAGATATATCATAAACTTAGGAGCATTTTTAAGATCAATAGGCAGTGAAAGAGAAGTTGATCATCTTAAGATACTAGGAGATCTATTCATTTCACAAGGAGTGAGTGATATAATTATACCCTTATACTTTCTCCCAGAATTAAAAGAAAGAATCAAGCCGATATTGAATGATGTGATATTAGATTTCAGGGAGATTGTTGGTGATGAAGAGTATGAAATAGTAAATATAGACTTAAGAGTAACGTCTAAAAGGAGTGGTATAAAATCAACAGAGATCCTCGCTGATTTAATGAAAATGGTGATAAGTCAGTATATAGACATTTCCGAATTGCACTTATTAAGAAGAAATTTTCGAAGAATTTATGGTTTTCCTGATGAAGAATTGGAAAAATATATATTAAAGAGATGGAAGAACACGCTTAATGAGATTATAAATTTAGTCATTAATTACATGCAAATATTAGCTATGAGTAAAATGTTTGACAAAGTAGAATTTCTGAATGCTCTTGGGAGAAGTCTTACGCCACATAAGGTAAAATTAGTTTTATCGAAATTTACGAATTTAGCCAAACAGAACGTGGACGGGGATACTTATCAAACTTATCTGACAATTCTAAAAGAAATAGTAAAAGGAACAACGCTAGAAGGATTTATGGTAGAAGGATTTGATGGGGATATCGATGAAAAATTGGTTAGCTCTGCTTTCTTTGATGAAATAAGTCCATTAATAAAACCTAACTTAGAGGATTTCTCAAGGAATCTTAATAAAATCATCGGAATATTGCGTAAGGTAAGTAGGCCTGAAGAGGCATTAGAATCATTAACTCGAATGCTATTTACTAGACATGATTTGAGTGAAGATGATAAAATAATTCTCGCTATTATAATATCCTTAATAATAAAACCATCTGCCATTAAGAATATTCTTCGTAGATTAAGAAGCTTATCCCTATGTGATGCTTGTCCAGGAAGCAAAATAATTCACTTACTATTATTGGCATTAAGCAGACCGAGATATGAACTATTAGAAAAAATATCTGGATTAATAATGCAATTGATATACTCTGATGAATTAGAAATAGATACCTATAAATATTACCTCATTCTAGCTTATGCGGTAAAAGCCCGTATTGCTAAACAGCTCGGATTAAATAATATCACAACCGCATGTATTAGAACTATGAAACTTCTTTCGAGATCTTTTAAGATATCCTCAGAAATATTCGAGCGTGTCGTCAATTGGTAGACGAAAATTTTGAGTGGAAATGGATTGAATTGAAAGAGATCGCGCGGAAAAGTTATTTTAATGTTATTGACACCTTGAAATATTTACGGCAGAGATTATCTAACAGAGAGCGTGAACTATTAGATGAAATTAGAAAGCATGCTGAAAGAGGATTGTTTCCTGACCCTGAATATCTTGAATCATTAGCGGAGAATCTTAAAAGCGTGAATATATTTCTCATAGCAGCGTTATTTCATCGTGAAGTAGCTAGATACTTAACTGCTATAATGCTTAAAAGTGGAAAATATGCAGAGGAGGCGCTAGGGGCGTATCTTAAATCCATTTCGTTACTATTAGGCGTATCAATGTTAAAGGACGATGAGAAGTTTTTAAATGAAACCTTAAGAACGCTAGGTGAATTAATTTATTTAGCTGATGACTCCAGAGTAAACGCGTTAATTTCGAAATTAATTGTAGTCATAAGGGAGATGATAGATAAAATATTTAGAGTATTATCAACTAAGAGGGATAAGAATGAGTGGGACTGAGTCAGAAATTACTATACTTGGGCTTCACGTTTTAAAAGAAGAAGATGTAGCCAATCGTAGCATTTTCAGAAATATTATTGGAATAACTATGACGTTAATAATGTCATTTCTCCTGATGTTATATTTCACAATAGTTCTTGAAGTCCTATTGTATAAGGATGCTCTAGTGGCGTTTCTAAAGAATAGTGTCTGGTCCCATATGTCTCACTTATTTTTATACATATCGATTATAATATCAGTCCCCGTCATCTTACGAGGATTCATTAAAGTCCTCATAGAGGACAGAAAAATAGGGATTAAACGAGAACTCACCTCATATAGCTCAGGAGGCGCTTTATTAACTTTTTCAGAAGCGTTTTATGCAGCATTTTTCCTTAGCATGATTACCATTTTTATTTTTCCCCTAAAAGACGTTGCAGTGAGTGGTGATTATAATACTATATTAGCATTATGTTATTTAGCAATACTTATAGCACCAATGTTAGAAGAGAGCATTTTCCGGTTTGCTCTTCTTTTGCTCCCAATCTACTTGAAAGATAGATTTTTTAAAAAGAGGAGTATTCGTCTCAAGAGAGTACTGATTAACGGGAAGCGAAATTTGGATTTTGAAGACATAATAATTGTTATTATTAGTAGTCTACTTTTTGGTCTAGCTCATTTAACTAGTTGGAGCTGGAGTAAGGTTCCTCAGGCTTTTCTGCTGGGCATTTTTCTAGCGTATATCGCTTTGCGTGGAGGCATTTTTTCATCTATAATATTTCACTGGGCTTGGAATTCTTTCGCTCTAGCATTATACGTATTAATAATTTTGGGAGTCCCATTTTATATTGTTCTCTTTATGATTATGCTCTTAATGCTACCCGCGCTAGGACTAGGAATAGTAGCGATTATTGTTTTAATGGTGAGGATAATAAGGGGCAAAGAGCTATAATAAGCGTGGTGACGAATATGGCAATGTTATTTAGACCTAGAGCAGTGCCAAAGAAATATACAAAAGTTCATGAGAAAATACGTACAAGAGGGGTTAGATTGGATGTATTATGTAATGTATACCGAGGAATATGGACTGGCGTTTTGCACATTTTTGTAGTTACTAATGAAATAGTTGAGGAATATGATTTGGAATGGGATGCCCTAAAGCCCATTTTGAGAGGCAAGGATATAGGTCCGTTCAGATATAAATGGAATGAGAGATGGGTTATATACACTAATCAGGATAACTTTTATGAACGTTTTCCCAACGTGATACGATATCTAGAAAAATACAAGATGATACTTGAACGAAGAGGAGCTGTATGGGTTTATCGGAGACAATGGTGGGAATTAGAGGATCCCTTATCTCCCGAAATGTTTGAGATAGAAAAAATTATGTCCCCATACATCTCAAGGTTTAATGCTTTCACGTACGAAGAGGGTAAGTATTATGCAATGGATAGCACATCGATAATTAGATTTTGGTTTAATGAGAATGAGACGAGAGATTACATCACAAAATGGCGAGAAGTTAATGAACAAAATCTAGATGCTAATGAATTTATTAATCTTTCTCTTGAATTATTGAAGGATATGGGAAAAGATACGAATTCTCTTCTCTATATATTGGGGATTCTCAATTCAGAAGTAGTAGAATTTTACTATAAACTGTATGCCCAGAGGGTCACGAAGAGGGGCACAAGGCAGCCCGTTAGAAAATACTATTTATACGTACCCCCTCATCTCAATGTAATACCTATCGCGGTAGGAACAATGGAGGAGAGAGCCGACATTGTTCGGAGAGTGAATGCTATTCGAAATATCGCATTAAAGCTTGACTATACAGAAGGGAATGAAAAGGAAAAAGTTGAAGAGGAGATAACTTTTATGGTCGCTGATTTAAATGAGGCTGTTTATGATTTATACGAATTAGATGAATCCGAAAGAGCAATGATACAATCATATGTTTTAAGAAAAAGATGATAATACATAATCATTAATGATATCAGTAAAGATTTTCTCATCATACGTGATATCAGCGCTCGAGACCTACATCATTCAATATAGTAGTGATATATTTTCGTCATAAATCAAATTAACTTATAGTAAGATAAAAGTACGTGCAGTATTATTAAATATACGGGGAACGATGTTGGATATCTCCAAGGCATACCATGAAAGATGAAAATCCAGGTAATCAAATTGAATAATGAAATAGAGATAGCTTGGATCAAGGAAATAGAGACGGAGGAGTACGGTATAATTCTAGCGGCATGCGATAAAGAGTTGCTAGGAAAAAAACTACATAAAGGAGCAATAGAGGTGGTAATTTCTAAAAGATTCTATGGAGGTAGATTAGTAACCTTAAAGGAACTAAAAAATCTAATGCGAAAAGCGGATGTACTAAATCTAGTTGGAGAAAGAGTCGTAAATTTAGCTGAAGAAATGGGACTTATACACAGCGATGCTAAAATTTTCTTTGAGGATGCTGATGGAAGAAAAATTCCTCATGCTCAAATGTATAGATTCTTTCTTTAATGACTTTGTTTCCACATCGGGGGGTACAACGTTCTAGGAATTAATACTCGTGTTTCTCCAGTCACTTGACCTTTATCCATGTTAATCAATGTTTCGGTATCGACAATTGATTTCGCTAGGGCAACGAGCTCGCCTTTAATTGTCAATATAGCTACGAGGGAATCTCTCTCTATATCTTTAGAGAAAGCCACTATGCCAGGAGCATATAGCTGAGCACCATGAGCTATGGCTCCTACAGCACCATCATTTATTATAATTCTCGGTAAGTGAAGAATAGCTACTTCAGCTGGAAGAATGATTTGGCGCAAAAATTTTTCT
>JAHKLF010000111.1 GCA_029856615.1 Candidatus Njordarchaeota archaeon | reverse complement strand
AGAAAGTACGAGGTCACACCCATTATAAACACGATTATTAATCCACTTATTCCAATTAACGCCGTTTTTCTTCTACCTATTTTATCAGCCACATACCCCCAAAAAGGTGCTGGAACGGCAATTACGAAAGTTAAAAATGCCGTTAGATATCCGGTAGTTTCAGCCTTAATCCCCAAATCAAGCATTAATACGAAAGGCCCAAGTGTAAAAGCTAGGCCCCATAGACAAGACATCATAAGCCAAGTAACTCCCAAGTCTCTTCTAGCCTTTGAGAACATTATTCGCGCGCCTTCGCCAATATGCTTTATTAAGTTAGTAATTAAACTTTCTGTTCTTTCTTTTTTCTCTGGAGAGATTCGGGGTATAAATATCCAGAAGATCATACCGGTTATGACCATTAGAACCGCAAGTATAGGAAAGGCTTTAAGAGCGTGATAAGGCTTGGCGTTATTCTTTACAAAGAGACCAAAGAAGAATCCAGCTAATGCGAGACCCGTAATTCTTCCAAGCAATAATATCATATCATAGATTCCCATTCTACGAGCTCTTAACTCATATGAGGAAAATCTAGCGATAATAGCTACGGTGGGAGTCACTTTAAGTGACGAAGCAATGCCATGTAATGCGTGGATTATCGTTAAGTATGCGACAAATATAATTATATCTCTAGCTAACAATAAGCCGAGGGAATAAAGGAGCATGACAGAAGCTCCTAGACCCGTCGACATGACCAACACTATACGTGCGTCCATAACATCCGTGAGATAACCAGTTGCTCCAGCTACAAGTCCCTCTACAAGTGAGAATGCTATGGAAAACATTATTACCATCGTAACTAATGTTTCGAGCTCTAATTGCAAATTTGTTAAGATCATTATCAATAGAAGAGCTGCCGAGCCAAATGCTATACGGAATATAAATGATCCTCCATACAATATGGTTAAAATGCGTAGTTCATGTTGTACATTATAGGAGTGACTCAAACTCTTACTTTCGGCCAAATTATACCCCCCAGTGCGCTTTTCTTATTTCCGAGACATTAGTACAAAAATTGGCATTTCATAGTGGTAACACTAAAAGATGCGTTAATAATTCCCTAAAAATATTATGTATTTTTGGATATCGTTATTTTGTTTCGAGCTTTCTGAGTTGAGCCAAATACATCTCAAATAATTCTCTAGGAGACGTAGCATCTTCAGGTTTTTTATCTGGCCTCCACCTAACGAATCTGGGAAATCTGATAGCAATACCTGCGGTCTTACCTAACTCTCTCTTAATCAGATTTCTACCCGCTGTGTGCACGGGACTCAATGTAAGTTCAGCTCCTATGACCTCCATGACGAGTGCTGGCTCTACCCAGTAATCTGGCTCTATTTCACTTATGACTCTAGCGGGTTTTCTATCGACAATATATGGTTGTAATAAGTTAGGGAGCTGTGCTAAGTCAGAGTCTGTAAATCCAGAACCAACCTTACAAACGGTTTCAAAAACATCTCTTTCGGAATCATAAGCAGCTAATAATAATGCTCCATAAGAACCCGCTCTTCTGCCCTTGCCAGCAAACGCTCCTACAACAACTAGATCTACAGTGTCTGCCATTTCGCTTTTGTAATCTCTTTTATATTTTATCCAAAGCCAACCTCTAGCCCCAGCTTGATATATTGCATCTCCCCTGACAGCTTTAACTACCAAGCCTTCACATCCATTTTCTATTGCCTCTAAGAACCATTTTTCTAATTCTTCTAGTGACCTAACAATTTTGACATGGGCTAAGAGTAAGTGATCATTAGGCTTAAGTATACTCTCCAATACTTTTCTTCTTTCCGGATAAGGTTTTTCAAAGAGCTCCTCGCCGTTTAGATAAACTATATCAAATAAATATACCTTCACGGGATACTCTTCTGCAATTCTTGATATATCATATTTTCTCTTTCGGTGCATTAACTCTTGGAAAGGTCTCATTTCACCCGTTTCTGGGTCTATTGCAACAATTTCTCCCTCGATTATACATTCTTCAGCTTTAATAAATTTCCTAACGTATTCTACTACATCGGGATATTGATAAGTAATGTCCTCTAGTCTTCTTGAAAATAGTTTAATAGTGTCCCTTTTCTTGTGAATCTGACATCTTTCTCCATCATATTTCCACTCTGCTGCTGCTTCTCCCCCTAATTTTCTTAAAATTTCAGCAGGATCCTCTAATCGCTCAGCAAGCATTGGACGTATCGGTATTCCTGGCTCTACTCTTACCTTACGAAGACCCTCTTCTCCTTCTGTCGCTACTATTTTTGCTATTAGTCCTATGTCAGGTACACGATTATATGCTTTTTCCACAATTTCACGTCGTTCTCTAGTACGTAGAAAGGCTTCTGCTAAGGCATCTAATATAGTCATTTCCCCGACGCCTAATCTAAGCTGGCCAATGGCTATTCTTGCTATGTAACGAGCTTCTATGGGCTTTGCTGATACAAACATCCCTATAAGGATTCTAATTTTGAGATCTTGACTACCTGGCCCTGAAGCTTTAGCTATCTTTACAAATTTCTCATAAACTTCCTTTACTGTAAGAGGAGCTACCATTAAAGCTCCAATTTTTCGCATAGATATTGCTCGTTCTGCTACTTTTCCTACATCACCGAGTGCTTTTAGAAGTTTCTCTAACCGTTCTATTCCTAGACCTGTAGCCTTTGATATGGCTCTCAAAATCATTCTTTCAGCTATTCCTAATTCAGGATGACCTAAATAATCGGGCCATAATTCGCCGACTGTTAGATAAGCTATTTTATCGATTTCTTCCGGATCGGCTTTTCGGAATAGATCAGCTAAAATTTTTGTCATGTCAATTTTGCTGGTAATTTTTTCTAATTTATCGTAGTATTCACACAAAGTTTCAAATAACATCGGCAAATAAAAGCACCTATTCTTGATTATTTGCGTATCCAAAAACAAAAATAATCTCTAGTAATACGTTTAAAGTATGTCACAATTTCATATTTGTCTTAATTAGTTTTGTTGATTAAGTATTTTAAAAAAAGAAATCCTAAAATGTCATTAGAAACACTTTTACCTAGAACTTTACATATTCATATCTCATAAATTGGATGATGAGACCTGGCAAAAGGGATGTGATGACCGATCACAGTTGCTCTGACTTTTCTTTCCTTAATTGCTCAATGAATGCTTCCAGCTCCCTGCCACTAATACTAATGTAACCCGGAAACTTAAAAATTAGGTGTATAATGTCATCCCCCCATCCCAATTTGATTTCTCCATTGTAGGCTGCCTGTTTATCAAGTCTGATATACAGACTATTTTGTTTCTTTTCGAAACGTTCTACGATCCATGAGGGATATGTAAAACCCTTAATATTAGTTATTATGTTTCTGAAAATTTCCTTTACAATCCGAGGTTTCCTTAAAACGCCCTCTAATCTAATAATTTGATTTCCATAATAGCCTACAAAAACCTCTTTCTTAAAAGGTATATCCACACCATGAGGCAAAATATTTTTGATTGCTTGCAATACCTTTTTTTCGCCTTCTGTAGCGTGAATATGAACGGCAATTCGTAAGCTAATGGGATAAATTTTATTTTTCTTCATTTTTATCACATGATATTACAGATGTTGAACCCGCGAAGCTCCGATTTTCAGATGACGAGAAAAGCCACGCTGAAATCATTCACTTAAACTTTCTTTCAACCAACTTAAGTATGGATTGAAAGCTTTTGTCTCTATAGCTACTAACTCTGGAGCCTCATATGGATGATTCTCTTTTAACCATGCTACTAACTTGTTTTCCCTGTTTTTTAGAGTTTTTATAATTAGTAAAAATTCTTCGCTTTTTTCTATCGCGCCTTTCCACATATATGTTGAGCTTACTTTTGCTATACTCACACATCCAGCTAGTTTTCTCTTTACTAGTTCATTAGCCAACTGAAAAGCTTTTTCCCCAGAATCTACTGTGGTTAAAAATATAATCATATCACTCATATCATTCCCTCCTTAACATTATAAGCTGGAATAAAGTCGATAATGCAGTGGGGGGGTTGATGAGGATAAATCATTCTCAAATAGATAAAGTTATTGGTGAAGTCCTTAAATTAGAATATGAACGTATAGTAGATTCACATTGTCACATAGAATCTGACGCTTATACAGATAGTGAGAGAATATATGCTATTGAGCTATCGATAAAACGTAGAATTATCATGATTTCTTCCCCGTTAACTGATGATGAAAGATATATTGCTCTCGACTTGTCAAGAAAGTTCGAGAAATGGATTTTCATAACAATTGGATCTCATCCCCTGTATAACGAGCCAGTAGATCGCGTGATTAATTTCATAAAACAGTATGAAAGAGAGATCGTTGGTGTTGGAGAAGTAGGATTAGATTTTTCGCCTCCAAATAATTCAGACGAGATAAGGATGCAACAGATAAAGAAATTTGAATTATTCATAAACATTGCTAAGGAGCTAGATAAGCCGCTGGTAGTTCATTCACGGAGTGCTGGGAAATATGCCGTAGATATTCTACTTAGAAATGGAGCTGAAAGAGTATTAATGCATAGTTTTTCTGGTAAAGCTAAATATGCCAAAAAGGGTATCGAAGCGGGTTATTATTTTAGTATTCCGCCAACCATAGCTTATAGCCCCCAGAAACAAAAGTTAGCGAAGGTGTTACCCTTGGAATATATGATGCTAGAGAGCGATGCTCCAGCGCTTTCTCCTAAACGAGGTAGATTAAGTTATCCTTGGAATATTCTTTTTTCGGCAGCTGTTATTTCAATAATCAAAGATATTGATATAATGGATGTAATAAAAGTAACAACGAGAAATGCTATAAACCTTTTCAGATTGAGAGTTTAATGCTCTTTGTGAATAGCATTCATAAGTTTTTCCCTAAATACTTTATGTAACTTGATGGCATCTTCTTCTCTTTCAGCCTCAGTCATCATTCTTATTACTGGCTCTGTATTACTTGGTCTTATTAACACTGAAGCATTTTCCATGTATACCTTAATACCGTCTATTGTGCTAGCATCTGGATATTCGTGTAATATGATATCTTTTAAATGTTCCATAGCACGCCACTTTAAAGCGTCTTCTACAGGAATATTTTCTCGAATGACATAATAATATCCTATTTGATCTGCGAGTTCGGATAAAGGTTTCTTTTTTCTGGACAATATCGCAGTCAAAATATAAGTGAAGAGAATTGCATCATCGTAATAAAAGCCATATTTAGGTATGAAGAAATGGTAACTACTTTCTACTCCTAATTTTGCATTATATTTCTTGGCATATTTCGCTACGAAGACATCACCAACACGCGTCTCAATTGCTCTAATGCCTAGCTCTTCTAAATATTTTCGAAGTATTGATGAACATTCAATGTTATAAACGACTACATCTCCCGCTTTAAGAAGATCTTCTGCAACTATAATAGCAAGGTTTTCTGCAGGTATTTTTCTGCCTTTTTCGTCTACTACGACACCTCTATCGGCATCACCATCAAATGCTATCCCCAAATTAGCATTAGAGTGGGCGACGATTTT
>JAHKLF010000110.1 GCA_029856615.1 Candidatus Njordarchaeota archaeon | reverse complement strand
GTCCCGTTCTCATCGAATACTGTAACATTAACATTCACTAATGGAGCAAAGTCTCTTATCACTTGGACTGTTAAAGACCAATATACTCTTATCTCGCTTTTCATTTCTGCTACAGGCGGCCCTTCCATCGTTGAGTTAACCATATTAATAAGCGAAGCTCCATCCGCATACGCCATGAAAATACCTGTGTTAATTACCGTAATTCTCGATGCTCCCACGGCTATTATTCTCCAATCATATATCGTTGCATTCTCAACAAAAATGTTCCAGTTAAGCATATCATTTCTAATTGTATAATGCTCTATTTCTCCAGATTTTAGCATTATAGTCTCATTATAATTAAAGTACATAGTAGCCAGACCTACCCTCGTGTGTCTTATTTTTATCATATTAGTTTGATAGGGAAATAGAAATCTTACTTGTGAATAGTATGTCGTTATATTTGATCCATGACCAAGCAGTACGAATAATGCATCCGTATATAGCATGGTTATTGATGAAGCATAATCTCCTATGATTATATATGCGTCCGTGTGATCGAGTTGAAGCTCAGAAGCTATTGCTGTAATATTAATCTGATTTATTGATGACTCCGTTATATGATACGAATATCCGATTCCATAATTAAACGATATTTCTTGTTCCACCACAAATCCCTGCCGCAAGGATAACTTAACGTCTTCTTGATATGTCCTTAGATCTATTCCTATTTTACTTCCACTTACTCGAATATTAGTGAACCTCCTAGCTACCAATGATGTAACTTCTGAATCATTTATGTTGACTACTGAGAAGTCACTTGAGATGACCGTTGCCAGGATAGAGTTTATGATTGATACATTTGAATGCCCTAAGAAGACGAAATCCCATTTTGTAATGTCCGTAGCGTTGAGGAGAATTAATGATGTAGGACCGATTATTACAGCTTCCTTGGCGTAAACGGGACTCAAATCTCTTATATTGGCTTCAACGTTTGATAAAATTAATCTTAAACCAACACTGGATTCTCGAACAAATACTTGTGATAAACTTCCAACACTCATTGTTCCAATTTTACTATTCGTTATATTTGCCTCACTATTTCTAACACTAATCTTTGAGATATCAGAATTATCTATTTTTATTGTGCTTCCTGATACAGCGAGTGTTCCACTAATTTTTGAGGAGATTATATCCACTTCTGAAGCTTGTGCTGTGATGTCTCCTATGATTGGTGTTTCATGGATCATTATCTCAGAACGAAGCGCATCTATATAAATGCTATAAATATAACAATCGCTTAATAGAAGCCTACCCTCACGGCTAATTATCTCTAGCATATCGATTTCCTTCTGAGGCACATTTATCTCTAAATGTGACATCATTACACTCAAATATAGCCGCCCGATTATAGATTCCGTTACAATGATATTACTTGTATCAAAGAATTCGAGATATCCATACACCAAAGAATTTTCAACGTATAAATTGGCTTTCTCAAAAGCTGCTACTGTTAATAAATTGGAATCATAAAGCGTTACGCTGGCGTTACCAAGAACTATGAAATCCCATGCTATGATCCAGCTTTTCTCTAATTTTACATAAATTTGATCACTACTTATTTCGCCGAAAGTACTTAATGTGGCGTTCTCATAGTATCCCGGCTCTAATTTTAATCGTGCAGATCCACTGTCAAATACTGGGGCTAATATCATTCTGCTATTTCTTATAACTATATTAGACTTATATAGGGTTAGAACACCGAATGATGAATCAGCAATCTCTCCCACAGTGTTTACCATGGATGATATATTAGCTGCTAGAACATTCTTGATCTCCGTTTTAGAATCATATATTCCGAGGAAATCTACAACAAGCGTATTTCGTATAGTCACGTTAGAGGAAATCCCGCCCATTAAAGTAAGTTGCGAGTTTTCAACTACCGCCGTTGAATTAACGACTACTAATGTCCATGTAACCTTAGAATTCCTCACATCTAACTTCCATTTTACTCCAGGAATATGCAATTGAGTTTCACTTAATTGAGAATAGTATCCACTTCCGAATGATACAGGCTCTGTTATATTTACGTCATATATCTCAAGCCAAATGTTAAATTCGGACTCACTAATGCGAACGTTAGACTGATCCAATGGTGCGATTATTCCTCCAGAAACACGTTCGAATTCCATTGATGAATTCATGAATGCTACTGCTTGGCTAAAGACTATCTCTCTAGCTTTAATGCCCCCCATTCCGAGTCCTATTATGAATGACAGCCTCGATTTTGTCACAATGAGAGATGAAAAACCGGATATTATTGCTTGCGTAATCTCAGAATTTTTCACCTTACCATGAGATTTATGAGTCAATCGTAGTATGACTATGTTTGAAGCGTTTACCAGAATATCTGATTCATAGTAAGCAAATAACCAGAAAATTGTTGAGTTATGTACGGCTAAAATTGAATCGTATGATAGAATATCCCAACCAAGAACCACACTATTAATTATCGTAATGTTCCACTCATGCTTAATTGATAATTTCTCCACAAAACCAGTGAGTAAGTTTTTAATCGTAAGTTCTTTATTGATAAATACTAATTCAGGCCAGATGAAAGATTCGATAGCTATAATGCATGCTGAATCAAATATCCTTAAGCCGAATGTTGTAGTGACGTTTTTAAGTTTGAATAACGTTTCATTTCTGGCATATATAAGTGCAAGGCGCGAAGAAGTTATATTTACCATTGCTTCATCAAATGCTTCTAGAGTAACTATACGTGAATTCTCAATAAATACCTCGGAGATATTATATGCGGATAAATACATGGCATAGATATCCGTGATAAATGCATTACTGCTTAGTAGTTTCATCTTCGTGAACAATACATCATCGATGATGGCTTTTACCCTATTTAAGGAAAGATAACTTATGTTACTAGCACTTACATAAAGAATTCCTTCAGCGATGCGCGAAAACATGACTAATGAGAAATTCAATATGATATCCGAGCCCTCTGCGTAAATGTGATTGATTTTTGTATGCCAAAGAGTGACATTTGAATTTCTTAGGATAATTTCCGCAATGCTTGAGCTCCATATTGATATTTTACTCGCATCCATACAAGTTAATGACCATGAGATTACATTAACATTTTCGAGGTATAAACTCCATGGTAAATCTGTGACATTTTGGTCATTGATTAACAGCGCTGAATAATTCTTGGTATCAAGATTACTTATTAATCCCGTTCTGCCCACTAATTCGATGTTCAGTCCCACTGTTGAATCCTCTATATGAACATTAGATTGCTCTTTAACCGATACCATATAGAGTTTAGAGTCCTTAGCAGTGAGAGTCGAATTAATAACTTCTACATACGATGCTCTTGCTTCAGTTATAGTCACATCAGAATTAATTGTTATAACTCCGATTCTGACCCAAGAAGTATCTAGAGTTGTTGCATATCCATTTAACGTGAATCCATCTTTGAAGAATCCCTCCTCTGGATTAATACTCATACTTGTCGCATTTAAGACTAATTTAAGACCAATTGAGGATGATGATACATGTATTGAACTATCCATTCCTGGTAATATTATCCAATTAACTGTTGAATGTATGATAATAAGCTCTGAGAAATCAACGAGCCTGATTGGAATATTTATTACTGAATTATTGATTATCATACTGGAATTCGAAACTACTATTTCTCCTCTACCTAAAATCATCGAGTCATTAACAAAGATCTTTGAATTATTGATAACCACTATATTCGCATCGGTTATCAGAAGTGTGGCGTTGGATATTAATAACGTAGAATTGTTAACTAAAAGCTCACCTAATTGATGATGAGTAGTATTATCTATTTTTAGCTTCTCCTTATAAATCTCGGTCTCTCCTAATTCCGTCTGATTACTCCTTACGAGAGGAACTAGCGAGATTGTTGGATCACCCAGTAATACAAATTCTGCAGCAGTTTTCCAGTCTAAATAGTATCCATAATAACCCATCGTAGGTGGATAGGACATTACATATTTGCTAATAGCCTCCGCCCATACTCTGCCTAAGTTTATTCGTAATTCCGAGAAAAACGCTTGAGTAAAGAATACATTTATTTTTCCCGCTAATCCCATCGTAACCATTTCACCAATATATCCCCAAGCTAGCCTAGTAGCCCCAACATAAGCAATGGCCCCGCCACCTGGGTTAATTAAGAAAAATTCTCCTATACCGTCAGTATCCCCAAATCTACCAGTTAGGCATGCCATTGAGAAAATTACGGGTAATCTATATCCATTCGTTATATGGTAAACGTCTCCTGTAGTGAAAATAGTCCCTAAACCAATTATCCACGCGTGCGTATCTCCATGACCACCATAATTTATGTACCCATACCCCTTGCTCAGTTCTAGAGCTAAGCTGGAGGGCGTTAAGTTGCCCTTTGTTTCATATAGTTTAGTTACTGTGAAATTATTCCAGATAAACCTTGAGATGTATTCTGTTAAATACTCTCCCTCCGGCCAACCGACACCAAAAGTATCTGTACCGATTAACAATGCAGTATTGAACCAATCACTCGTAGGTCTATACTCTGCCAGCTTTATCAGATAATTCCTAGCTTCTGATTTGTTACTAACTGGAATTCTTCCAACAATTACATCTGGCACACCATCGATTCTGTCATGCGCTGGATCACCCCATAAGCCGTCATTATTATCATCCCAAGTGTAATCAAGATCGGCATAGTACAAATCAGTCTCAACAACAGCTCCGTCTATTGCGGGATCATAGTCATATGCTCCATCGGGTATCCATGCGTATCTAACAGGAACTTGATCGGCATCTCCAAATATTACGACGAATTTTATTCCTAGGCTGTTTACTAAGTCTTTTATACAATTTCTTATTTTCTCCGGTTTATCTCTCCCCTCGTAATTCTCATATATCCATTCAACTGTTTTGATTATAGTAATCAAACCGGAATCATTTTTCATTCGCGCGAAATTCATTGCTTCCTCATATAATTCTTCACTTGTAATGACTAGAACATCTACATTAGCATTTCCATTACTGACCATGAATTTTGGTTCTTCATTATAATAGACCACCTTTATCGTAGCTCTTTGCGTGAATAATATTGTCCCATCGCTCTTATATTGAAGAGGATAGAAGTATATTACGATAAACTTCTTTCTCTCCAGAGTATGAGGATCGATACCGTTCATTATTTTGTACGCTATTATCTCTTCAGGGTACTTATCAAAAGTCTTGAGATTAGAATAAAAAACTTGGTTATGATCTATCATATTCCTCATTAAGGGGAAAGCCACTGGGCTTGGCGAAATAGCTGTATTCTCTTCTAATACTCTGGATGTCACATTTGTAATTTCGATGGAGATAACCTTGGCTTCATAGGGTAGCTCAATTACCGTAATGTTCACTGGTAAGATAGGATAACCTGGGGATACTATATTAATACAATTGGAGATCAATGGAATAGAATATCCTTTTAGATAAGTATTTGGAAGAAATATAGGTTGCCTAAATTCAAGAATTATCTCTAAACTGTGTTTTAACGGTAAGCTTCTCCAGCGCCAAGGATCGGAACC
>JAHKLF010000011.1 GCA_029856615.1 Candidatus Njordarchaeota archaeon | reverse complement strand
GAAGGTTACAGCGACAGCGATTATTGCTCCAATAATTAATTGCTTTACATTATGCGCCTTTAGAGAGTATCTCGACCAGCCGACTGGAATGAGGATTAGATATAGTAGGCCGAAGATGTATCCATACCAAAGTAACATAAATGTGGTAGGACCTGCAATACCGGCGGTATGAACGCTGACTTTGGTTATTAAGTTAGCTAAAAATATTGATGTAGTTACGGTTCCATAACAAAGAAGGAAAATTGAGAGTATAATTATATCCAGGAAATAAAATATGACACTGCCTGTAAAGTATCCACAAATGGCTATCATGAAATATTTGGGCCTTTTTTCTCTTTCAGATACATAGATATCAGTGCTTCCGCGTCTGTAATCATGAATTATGGGTAAAACTGGCACAATAAGCAAGAATATAACGCCTAGAAAAATTATGAGTAGTAATTCGGTCACACTACAAACGGCGATGACATCTAATATAATAATGATGATGAATAAATAGATTGCGAATAAAGGAGCGGAAAAAATGATAGACAATACTTCAGCAATCCTATACTGCCGAAAGTTCATTGTACTATCTCCTCCGGTTAAAAGTTCAGTGTAATAAAAAGTCCTTTATAATTATGATTGCTCGCGAGGTGAGGTTGATACATAATAAAAAATAGGCAATAATCTGCTTTCTGTAAATATTGAATTCTCGGTATACTAAAAAAGCATGACAGGATTTATAAGAATATAAGCTATTGGAGAGCGTATTAATAATAATTACTGAATTTCCCCTGAGAATCTTCTAGAAAAGCTAATATCCGTAACTACGACTCCAGTCATGGCCATAATGGCGCCTATAATCTCCATAATAGACAAAGTAAGTCCAAAAATGAGTGCCTCAAGAGCTGCAGAGACGATTACCTCTAACAGAAAATATATCGATGACGTGGTTGCCTCAAGTACTTTTAGTCCTCTATACCAAAGCAAGAAGCCTAAAATTGTGCAGAAAATAGCGGTATAGAGAATTGCAAATAAGGCTTCATACCCGCATCTCTTAATACCCTGTAATATGGCCAATGGAGCTGATATTAGAGTTAGATAAAAGAACCAAGCTGCAAGAAGATGCATATCGTCGAAATTCTCTCCAGTTATTTTCTTAGATTCTATGATATACATAGCCCAAAATACACCCGCAGCTAAGCAAAATAAGTCCCCAAGAAAGTGCTCAGTGAATAAATCGCTTATTGATCCTCTAGTAATGAGTAATCCTGCTCCTATTATAGCTAATAATACCCCAAAAGAGCCCATTTTCGATAATTTTTCTTTAAGGTAAAAGTGCGCAAATATGGCTACGAAAATTGCGCTTAGATTTATCAATAGTGATGCATTAGTAGCTCTTGTGTACTGTTGACCAATGAACTGAGAAATATAACCAAGGGCGTTTAATATTGCGGCTACTATGACGCCTCTTGAAGTAAGTACGTCACTTAGCCCCTTAAGATTGTCATTCAATAGTAATATTAATAGTATCAGCACGAGTGAGACAAGGAATCTAAGAAACACGAATTGTAATGCTGGTAGAAATAGTAACCCCCACCTTATAACAACGAAACTTGTCCCCCAGATTATCGCCGCGGAGATAGTTAATATTCTCGCAGTGATTCTCCTCAACAGTAATCCCTTTTTAGTATATGATTTAGGATTCGCTAGATTTATCCTGATTGCTTGGAATTACTCTATGGGGGCAGATATATCTGTAGTTACAATACTGACATTCCCACTCATAACGAGGAGACTTCCAACTATCTATTAAAGACTTAACGAAGTCTTCAGTTATTTCTTCTTCAACGATGAATTCGCGAATTCCTGTAGGCATGAAATAAATTAAGTACCCCCTTGGTTTTCCAGTGAGGAAAATATACAATTTTAATTGATTCAAGTGGTGCTCGAGGGGTTCCTCGTTAACTAATCTTGAATATTTAATCTCGATAACCGCATCTTTAAGGAGAATATCAGGTCTTCCAACAATTGTAATAATCTTATCATCATATTCGACAGTTTTTTCGATCTCTTTTTCTGTGCTTTCTAAATTAGGGAATATCTCTTTAAATCTCGTGACTAATAACTTTGTGAATTCATCAACTGCTTCACCAATAAATAATACTGGAGAAGCAACAGACGCGAATTCGGGGAATATTGTTTCCATGTAGGATTTATGTTTGCACCTAACTAGGTCATGTACGTGAATCCTTGTTTCTTCATGCTCGTGTTGGTATTTCTCTGATACGAAATCTAAATAAGCTCTGAATAATTTTTCTGCGAACATTTCTCTATCACCAGAAAGGATAATAAATAAAAATTCCAGTTAAAACAGCTAAGAATGATGAGAATAGGAATATACGATAATACTTACTCACTAATTCCTTTTCGGTCATCGGACCATAGGCGACAACTATTAAACGTGGTAAAGTAAATGGAGCATTCTCGTTTTTTATCGGGTAAATAATGCCATTCTCTACTTTAACTGGTTTGCCGATTTTCTTTCGGATGGTTTCTCTTGTCATCAGCCCCTTTATACTTGTTAGCAAATAATATCCGTGAAGAATAAACGGAAGCATTGCTATTAGAGCAATATACTCTTTTCGCGTAATGATTATTAAGACTGCCAGCAATCCGCCAGTTAAATACGAACCAACATTTCCGGGAAAAATTTTAGCTGGATATTTATTCCATAAAAAGAGACCTAGCAGAGCTCCTATGGCCACAATGATGTACATCACATACGCTATTTCGTTAAGTATAATGCACCATATAAGCATAGGAATCAGCACTGAAATTGCTCCAGTTAGCATTACTCCATTGTGTGTGTCAATCATATTTGTGGCATTTATAACGACTAGAAATGCAAGAACTACTAAAATGGGATAAATAATGGTTATTCTAATCCTGCCTATAAATGGGATTAATGGTCTTGGATAATAAACATTAAGTAACAAGACTGGGAATGCTACAATTACACTTAAGAAAGTCTTTTTTAATCCTAAATCCAGAAGATCGTCCAGAAGACCAATTATACCGCTTATGATTATCGTGAGAACAATGGCTAAGATTTCAAAAGGAGCCTTTAGGGAGTAAGTATTCGCGATATTAGTGAATAGGATTGTGGAATATAATGGAATAAGAATGAAAAGAACAATCCCAGCCATAGTAGGAATCTTCGGATTATTAGGCTTGTGAACATCGGGAGCTAAAATATTATGCTTAATGGCGATAGGAATGTATAATTTGACCAAGAGGTACGTGCAAGTGAGAGATATTAAGAAGAGCATTATAATAATTTCTATCATCAAGTTATTCCTCCCGAATTCTTAAGACTAAATGTGCTAAAAACATTTTATACCAATAAAAATAGTTTGTTCATAAATAAACAAAAGACTGGGAGTGCCAATGAAGATATTTAACATGACTAAGGACGAAATACAAAATGCGGTTAAAAACGGTAAAGTTACTATTGCGGTCTATGGGTTAGGGAATGTCGGTTTACCAATAGCACTTGCATATTTTTCTGCGGGATGCAATGTAATAGGAGTAGATATTGATCATGAAAAAGTCGATATGTTAAATTCAGGGATTAATTTTCTATCGCACGAACCTTACGTTGATGGGCTCCTCAAGGAGGCTCTTAAGAGAGGAAAATTTAGAGCGACTACAGATCTAATAAAAACTGCCAGTGAAGCAGACGTAATTTCTATTTTGGTCCCCACGCTGGCTGATGCCTCCGGGAAGTTAAAATTAAATGCGCTCTTTTCAGCAGCTCGTGCAATAGGTAAGGGGCTTCAGGAAGGTTCGGTTATAATTTTAGAATCAACAGTGCCACCCGGAACAACCGAGGGTCCTCTAAGAAAGATTCTTGAGAAAGAAAGTGGATTAATGGCAGGAGAAGATTTTGGTTTAGCATTTAGTCCAGAGCGTGTGAAATCGGGTACTGTGATAAAGGATTTTTTAGAAAACTATCCTAAAATCGTTGGTGGTATTAACGATAAAAGTACCGATATTGTAGCCAATTTTTATGAAGCTATAATCAGAAATAGGGTTATTCGTGTCAGAAATGCTAGAACAGCAGAAGCTGCAAAAGTTTTTAAGGGAGTTTATAGATACGTAAATATAGCGCTAGCTAACGAATTAGCCATAATTAGTGAGCACATAGGAGTCGATGTGAAAGAAGTTATCGATGCTGCCAATACTGAACCATATTCCCATATCCACCATCCAGGAGCAGGAGTCGGAGGACATTGCATACCCGTATATCCTCTTTTTCTAACATACATAGCAGGGAAACTAGGAGTAGATCTAAAGTTAACGCAGACTGCGAGAATTATTAACAATGCGATGCCTTTTCATGTTGTTAATCTCGTGATTGAGGGGTTAAATGAAGCTGGCAAGCCAGTTAAAGGTTCTAAGATAACAATATTTGGCCTTACATTTAGAGGTGATGTTAAAGCAACATACTTATCACCAGCGAAGCCTATCATTGAAAGACTTAAGAGGCTTAAAGCTAGAATCGTAGCGCATGATCCATATCTTACTGATGAGGAAGTTAATAGAGAATTCGGCGTGAAGAGAGTAGATGATATAGAAAATGCTTTTGTAGAAGCTGATTGTGTAGTCTTCGTGGCGGATCATAAAATGTATTCTAATTTAAATTTGGAAGTATTGGTGGATCTCATGAATAAGCCTCCTGTGATTATAGATGGTAGAAATATTTTTGATTTGAATGCAATTAAAAACTTGGACGGGGTAATCTATAGAGGAGTTGGTAGAGGGGGAGATATTTTCGCGCAAGGTTATCCCGAAGTTGTGAAACTTCTAGAGCGTGATTTACTTGGCGAAAATCTGGATTGACGCGCTTACACCGAAGCAAATAATTTTCTTTAACGAATTAAGAAAGCACTTAGATGACGCTGGTTTTGAAATTTTATTTACAACTAGAGAGTTCAGAGAGACGATAGGACTGGTAAAGCTCAAAAAAATTCCATGCAAAACCGTTGGTAAACATGGAGGAGCGAGTCTGAAAGATAAATTAATTGCAAGTACACGGAGAATTTTAGATCTAATAGAGATCGTAAGTAGTGAGGATATAACTTTAGCTATATCATTTTCTTCACCAGAATGCGCACGAGTAGCATTCGGATTAGGTATTCCACATATAGCAGTTAATGACTCTCCGCACTCAAAGTTCGTGGCTAAATTGACAATCCCACTTTCAAAATATCTTCTTTCACCTAAAGTCATTCCGAAAAACGTTTGGGTAAATTTCGGAATCAGCAAAGATCGAATAATACAATACAACGCGCTCGATCCAGTAGCTTGGCTTAAAAATTTTAGACCAAATGACCGCGTAATTTCGGATCTCAATCTGGACTTACAGAGATCCATAATAGTTATAAGAGAAACCGAGACTTATGCTTCCTACCTAAGAGGCCTCGTTGAGAGCATTACTCCAATTTGTGAAACATTTGTTCCCCCATTACTAAAAAAACTAGGGGAAGACATTCAAATCGTCTTATTGCCTCGTGACGAAATGCAGAAAGACCATCTTAAGCAACTATTTGAAGATAAAAATGTAATAATCCCAGAGGAGGCTGTAGATGGTGCTAGTTTACTCTATTACTCTACGCTATTAATAGGGGGAGGGGGGACTATGAATGCGGAGGCAGCTCTTCTTGGCACGCCAGTAATCTCTATGTACCCAGGGCCGCCCACATATGTTGAGAAGTATCTCATGAAGAAGAAATTAATTTTCAGAGAAAAAAGCATTGAAGGGAGCATCCAGAGGGCGGTTTATATAGTTAGAAATAAAAAACTTAGAGAAGAAATTCGCAAAAGGGGTAGAAATCTTCTACGCCAGATGGAAAACCCCATTGATAAGATTTTTTCCACTATTATACGTGAAGTTGCCTGAAGCGAATATGGGGGAGACAATTGGTTAATTTGGAGGTTAATATCTCGGGGATAAAGTTAAGAAATCCCACATTATTGGCTTCTGGTATAATAGGAACAAGCGCTACATTATTAATTAGAGCTTATAAGGAGGGAGCAGGGGGAGTTGTAACGAAGTCATTTACAAAAGAGAGGAGAGAGGGTTATCCTACTCCTATTATTGTGGCGCATAAATGTGGATTCATAAATGCTGTTGGTTTAGCAAACCCAGGAATTGACGGAATTAAAGAGATAATACCAAAAGTTAAAGCAAAAGGAGTGCCAATCATAGTAAGTATTGCGGGAACAAATCCCGAAGATTTTTTAATCCTAGCTTTGGAAGCCGAAAAATATGGAGCAGATGGAATTGAACTAAACTTATCGTGTCCTCATACTAAACGATTTGGCTTAGAAATTGGCACAGACAAATCTATAGTGAGGGAGATTATTACAAAATTAAAAGATCATGTAAGAATTCCTATCTTCGCAAAATTTGGACTTACCGATAACATCATTGAAATCGCAAAGGTGGCTGAGGAAAGCGGTATTGACGGGATAGTAGCGATAAATACGATTAAGGGTATGGTAATTGATGTGTGGTTGAAGAGACCAATATTGTCAAATAAGTATGGAGGCGTATCTGGTCCTGCAATTCATCCAATTGCTACACGAATTGTTTATGATTTATACGAAAGCGTTAATGTACCAATTATAGGAGTAGGGGGCGTGGATGACTGGAAATCAGCTGTAGAACTCATTTTAGCAGGAGCTAGGGCTGTGCAGATAGGCTCAGCTTTAGCGTATAAAGGCTTTCGGGTTTTTAGAGAAATTGTGAATGGCATTTGTAGATATATGGAGAGAAGCGGGTTTAATCGAATTGAGGAGATAGTCGGTTTAGCGCATAAGGGTTAGTAATGATAAATAACAAGGATGTGTGAAAATAAAGAAACAAGGAATCTGGTAATATTAAAATAAGTGTTAAAATACATGTTATTTTGTTTACAATTTGGAAGTGAATTTATCTCGAAAATATTTTTGTATCACGATGTTAAAGCGATCCATATACAGGTTTTAACCATGATGTATGAAGATAGAAAGAAGATTATAGAGGAAGGTATAAATAAACTAGTTGAAAGGGTGCGTAAAGGGGCCGTAGGTGGCTACTTACTAATAACTGAAAAGACTACTGGAAAATATGTGCAATGCTCAATTTTGTCTGAGAATGTCGAAAATATTTTTATAGAAGTTCCAGAAGGACAATTGAGTGAGGGCGAAATTGATGGTGTCATCAATGTGCTCTCTAGATATGATCCCGAAAGAGCTACGAATTTTCAAGCAAGTGTAGGGATAAATGCGGCTTTTGACGCTATTGAAAGCATTTTTAGGGAGGGGCTTAATTTCCCAGAGGATTACGACGTAGAAGTAGAATTGTTGATTTAAGCTTCATTAGGGGCTTCACCACAAACTGGACAATTCGGGTTCCTTGTTACATCAATATATGAGAACTCTAATGAATATCCATCGTAAATTAAGAGCTTATTCAACAGCGGTTCTCCATAACCAGTAAGTAACTTAAACGCTTCTGTTACTTGAATTAAACCAAGAACTCCCGGAGTAGTCCCGAAAACAGGGAGTTTTTCGATTTCTGTCTCTGGCGACGGAATTAAGCATCTTAAACAAGGGGTTTTTCCTGGAATTATTACTAATAACTGTCCATACATCCCTCGCACGCCAGCATGGATAAGAGGTTTCTTCATTCTAATACATGCTTTATTAAGAAGCATTTTTGCTTGCCAATTGTCCAGAGCATCAATGATGAGATCCATACCTTCTAATAGTCTTCTATAATTAGCCTCTGAGAGCTTATCCTTTATAACCTCGATTTTAACATTAGGATTCAATTTCGTGAGTTTTTCTTTGGCTGAAAGTATTTTTGGTTTGCCTATATCAGAGGTCCAGTGCAAAATCTGTCTATTAAGATTACTTAGAGAAACAGTATCATAATCAATAAGTCTTAATTTACCTATACCAGCTGCAGCAAGATAATAAGCTACTGGGGAACCAAGGCCTCCAGCCCCTACGATTGCAACACGTGATTTCTTCAACTTTAATTGAACTTCCTCTCCAAATAGCATGAGTTGACGAGAATATCTCCTTTTTTCTTCTTCGGTCAATACAATAATTTCGGACAAGAATAACACCTCTTCTGATCCAATTCATATAGTACGAGCGCGATAATATTGTATGTATCACTTAACATTAAATATTCCTTTGTATTTTTCATGGAAAAATGAAACGTGGTCAAATCGATGGAGATAATTTGGCCTAAAGAGCCAGGGAATTATAAACTAGGTAAAGGAATTCATATTGCTATAGCGGAATTAGGTGATAGCAGATTTGATATTCCTGAAGAATTATACGCAATTAAAGGTTCTATATTCACCCCAAATGAGGGCATTGTGCGATTAGTGCGTAATGTTGTATCTAATCCTAACATAAAATATTTAGTTCTTGTTGGAGAGGACGTGCCCGGATTTTGGCCTGGGCAAGCATTAATATGCTTAAAAAAGAATGGAGTCGATAGGGATTCCAGGATAATAGGCGCTAAAGGATACATGCCCTACGTTAAGAGATTGTCTGCCAGCGAAATTGAGGAATTCAGGAAGAGAGTAGAAATAATTGATTTAAGAGGGCGGGAATTACGTGATATTCTAAAAGTCCTACGAGCACTACCTTTGCCTCCGCGGAGAATACCAGTGAAGATTATTAATGTCAACAGGGAGTATCTTGAAGAAGCTAGAATCTACGATAACCCACTTATAATTGGGGATCTTATCGAAGAGAAAACCATGATGCGCATTTGGCCCGTAGTGTTAAGGCATATCTGGCTTTTTGGTAAAGTTGTCGAGAACCCACGGGGACGAGTGAAGGAGGTAATTTTATTAGTTTCGAGGATATTGAATCCCCTAAAAGATCGCTATTTCACTGATTATAAATGGAGCAAAGATGAGTTAGATAATTATGTAGCGGAGAGTTTTCTGAATCCAGAAAAACCTGTGGCGGCATATAGCTATGGGAATAGGTTATTTGGACATGGTAGACTTGAAGACGTAATTAATTATCTCCGGGAAAATAAAGAAACCCGCAGAGCTGTTGTATCGCTATGGATTCCAATAGAAGATGTGGGCTCTAATGATCCTCCGTGCTTAACGCAAATACAATTTTTCATTAGAGATAAAAGATTACATCTGATTGCATACTGGCGTAGTCATGATATGTTTGGTGCGGCACCTGCAAATTGGTATGGATTATCCAAACTAATGGAGTTAGTCAGCGAGAAAATAGGAACGAAGATTGGAGTTTTGACCACGATCAGTGCTTCGGCACATATTTATGAGGCAGATTGGGGAGATGTCGTAAGGATTATAGGGAAATATCCTATGGACATAACTGCTCAACCTAAACCATTTGTAAGCGATCCGAAGGGATATATTCTTATCAAAGTTAGTAAAGAGTCACAGAGAATTATCTTAGAGCATTACAACAGTAATCATGAATTACTATACCGAATCACTGGTAGTAGTGCGGAAGAGATTTCTCATGAATTATCTAGACATACAATCGGGCTGAGACCAGAGCATTACTTATACATTGGTAGAGAATTGATAAAGGCTGAGTTAGCATTAAAAACGAACCTAGAATATAAACAAGATTTCCCATTAAAAATTTAGAAAAGGTGGGTGGAGGAATTGGAGAATGAGTGCATCCTTATAACCAGTAGAAGTAGTAAAGGAAAGCTCCTAAACAAAATGGTACGAATATATTATCACTGTGCTTAGGTGAAAGACCCTCAGCAGCCGCTGCAATGATTCCTCCAATAATTATGGCGAGAGGACCGATGACTGGCGGGAATAGTAACTGAGCTACAATTACCGAAATCGCGGAAGCTACGAATACTCCTAGGCTCCCCTCAAATGTCTTAGGTTTTGACCACGGAACGTGATACGTGTGTTTTCCGTATCTCCTTCCAATCCAGCCTCCAAAGCCATCAGCAAAAGCTAATGCAAATATAGCTGCTGCTCCTGCTGAATGTTTGTATAGGAAGTATGTAATTACAGTAAATGAGAATGCGTATAATACTAAACCTATGTGCTTTTCTTCGCCTTTAGAGAAAAGCTCTCTAATGGTCTTAGGAGCTAATGCTAACATGATAGTAACGATTAATGGTACTAGGAAAGCTGCAAAATGATGCTGGAATCCAAACCAAAAGAGAGGCCATATTCCCATACTCATATGAGTTAATTTTCGCCTAGTTTCTCTAGCTAATTTATCCTTAAGGAGTTTCATTAAGAAAATGACTCCTCCTACGTAGACAAAACATAAAATAAAAACGATAACATCTATTAAATTCATTGCTATTTCCATTTTTTGCACCTTTTCATAAGGATCATAAACATTTAACACGTAACGTGAAATACAGCTACGACTTTTTTCTTTTTAGCGAGATTAGTGAATAACTTAATAGCGATTGGTGTTTTTTTAGTTATAATCTTTATTCCCTTACTTTTAGCTAAAGAGAACACATCTTGTTCTACGGGCAATAAACCCATTTGTCCAGTCCCTATAATAAGTATTTCAAAAAACCCAAATTTTTCCAGCAGGTAGGTTAGTTCTTTCACTGTGAATGGTGTGTGGTTATAGAGTTTTCTCTTACTAGCAGAGAGCTCCTTTGGGCGTCGCAATACGCGTTCATCGCTTGATACTATTATATCCTCTTCGTATTGCCTATCACTAATTCTTATCCATCCAAACCCTGTTTCTATTCTCATTTTCGTCTCTCTCACTAAAGCTATTTTAGCCAGTCAGGAATTTTCGCACTAGGGACGGAATCTATGCGAGGAATATATGGTTTAATATCTATTATGGGACTGTCTACAAAAGCGTCAAGGCCTTCTACGATAATACAGTCCCCTCTAATGTCCAATAGCCTGCAGACACAGAGGCCAACAGGGTTGGGTCTACATGGGCTCCTAGACGCAAATACTCCCACTAGAGGTTTAGATGGGTCTCCTCTAGGATGAACTAATATAGTTGACCTGTCTTTTTTATTATCCCTCATGTGAAACCAGTAAAGGATAATTAAGTGTGAAAAATCAGTGATTCTTCTTAATCCTTCCAGATATTCGTTAAAAATAGCGATCTTAGCTTTATTTCCATCATTTTCAATAACATATCCGATAAAACGTATGCATGCATTGCAATTTTCACTCACATCAAATCACCACAGCCACAAAATACATCATGAATAATTGAGAACAGATCATCAAGATTGTCCATTTTAAGAGCACTAATGGCTACAATTCTACTTGGTGGTAAAAATTCTCTTAATACATCAACTAATTGCATCGTCATCTCGCCAATAATGCCTCCATTTTCCCGAGTAATTTCCTCCATGAAGACTTTAGGATTGGCAAAAAATTGTCTAAGTAGGTATACCGGTTTTTGGTCAGTTGTATCAATTTTATTAATTATCATGACAACATCAATATCTAAGTGAAACCTAATAGCCAAAGTGAGAAGTACTGCCATTACGACATCAGACGCCCGCACTAAATTGAGAGCGTCTATAAGGAATATCCCAACACTATTCAAAGAACTGAGGGAGGATATCACTTTTGACCCTAATTCTCGGAATGCAAATAATTCCAATTGGCCGGGAGTATCTATGAGAATATAGGAGGCGTTCTTCGACAACTCATTAATACGAGATGAGATCACATTAATATTCTGCAACATGATTTCATTAGCTCGTAACAATCCACCATTTGGTCCTAATCCTTCTCTCCGCATTAATTCCTGTAAGTTAACGATTTCACGCACATCAAAATCAGGCTTATAGGGTAATTGAACTACTCCAGGATCCAAATTCACTCTCTTAACAATTTCCCCGTTTTTCTCCAACCATTCACTAAATTTAGCCGTTAATGTCGTCTTACCAGACCCTGCCATTCCTAATATGTATACTAGACTCATACTCTTCCCCTAAGACACTCTTTTTCTATAAGCATACCATGAACGGATAGAGGGGCATCTTTGTTTCTTAAACTAATCTTTGTCTACTTAACTATATTTATTATTTACACTAGTGATAATCACTAGTGATAATCACAAATAGAAACATTTATAAGTCAAACTTGATTACTAATTATGGAAGTATGCTCAGGCTAAAGTCTTTTTTAAGAAATTTTAAATCGGGTTTTTTAGAATGTCTCAAATCATACTGGAAAAGAAAATTCTAAAAATTGCAGATCGAACTATCCCACTAACAGGAGGGCCGAAGCCAGAATTAAAAGAAGGCGAAAAATTAGTTTTTTGGACGAGATCAATATGCCCAGAGGATTATAGAATTCTTCCAGCGGTGGTTTTTGAACGAGATGGCAAAATATGGATTAGAAGGGTTTGTCCAGAGCATGGAGAAATTGAGGAGATATACTGGGGAGACGCAGAATTATTCTACAAGGCTCTTCAATTTAAAGCACCCGGTCAAAAAATAGAGAATGTGAATATAGATAGTCCCGGGCCATGTCCCTTTAATTGTGGTTTATGTCCTCTTCATAAAAATCAGACAGCCCTTGCTAATATAGTTCTCACGAATAGATGTGATTTATCATGCTGGTACTGCTTCTTCTATGCCGAAGCAGCGGGGTTTGTATATGAGCCTTCGCTGGAGGAAATTCGTGAAATGGTAAGAACACTACGGCGCCAGGGACCTTTTCCACCAAATGCAGTGCAGTTAACTGGTGGAGAACCTCTTCTTCGTGACGACTTAATTGATATCATCAAAATGCTCAGAGAGGAGGGGATTACTCATATCCAGCTAAACACAAACGGCATTAGATTCGCTAGAATCTGGCTTGAACAAGGCTTTGAAGCCGCAGTTAAGTTTGCAAGAGAAATTCGCGAAGCCGGAGTTAATACAGTCTATCTCAGTTTTGATGGAATAACACCTAAGGTAAATATTAAGAATCACTGGGAGATCCCGTATATCTTAGAGGTCTTTAGAGCTGCTAAGATGACCAGCGCGGTCCTCGTTCCAGTAGTGATAAGGGGATATAATACAGACGAATTAGGGGATATAGTCAGATTTGCTGCATTAAATATAGATGTTGTTCGTGGAGTGAATTTCCAACCAATTTCAATAACTGGAAGCGTACCAAGAAAGGAACGAGAAAAATTAAGAATAACAATCCCAGAGGTAATTAAGTTAATAGAAGAGCAGACAGAGGGAGATATACCAAGAGAAGCATGGTATCCGGTTCCATGGACTTATAACTTCAGTGATTTCATAGAAGCTCTCAGTAAGAGACCAGCTTTAAAGATGACAAATCACCCAGCATGCGGCATGGCGACGTACGTGATCCCAATTTATGAGAAACAAAATGGTAAGAGACTAGTCAAAAAATTCGTTCCTATCACAGAATTCGTCGATGTAGAAGGTCTATGGGCTTATTTCGGCAAAAAAGCAGAGGAATTAAGGAATGGTAAGAGTAAATGGAGAGTTTTATTGAACGTAGCATGGAACCTAAGAAAATTCATAAATACGAAAAAAGCACCGAAACATCTCAAAATAAGACGTATGCTTCTCAAGATAATATTAAAGAGGGACTATCACTCACTCGGAGAATTCCATTATAAGGCTCTATTCCTTGGCATGATGCATTTCCAAGATTTATATAATTATGATATAGGAAGAGTTGAGAGATGCAATATTCATTATCTCTCACCAGATGGCAGAATAATCCCCTTCTGTGCTTTCAATGTCCTTTCAGATATCTATAGGGATTACATTCAGAAGAAGTATTCCTACTCAATAAGCGAGTGGATTAAGATTAAAGGGGAACACACTATTGGGGACAAAGTAAAATACGTGAGAGATATAAATAAACTCCGAAACTCTGAGGTTTATAGGAAAGCATACGAGCCTTTTATGAGCAAATATAATTTCTAAATTTTTAATCTAAACTTTTCTTTTGTTTCAGGATTTTTTCGAGTAATGAGATTACTCCATCTACTGTTTCTGCTGAATAAATGATATCACGGCGTCTCTCATCAATTCTTGAACCAGCTAACTGCTCCGACCATCCTCCGAATCCCTTTACAGCTATGATTGGCTTGCCAAACATCCATGCATATGAGATTTCAGTTAAAGTGCCCGATTTTCCCCCAATTGCTATGATTACATCTCCAGCTAAAGCGGTAATGATATTCCGAGCAAAGCCCATGCCGGTGGGAAGGGCTATATCTATATAAGGATTGGCTTCTCTCTTGTGTATGCTTGGTAGAATACCTATGGTTATTCCTCCTTGCTTTTTGGCTCCCTTTGCTACGGCTTCCATTACGCCTCCACGTCCACCGCATACGATTACGTAACCTCTCTTAGCGAGTTCTTCACCTAATCTTTCAGCAAAAGTTAATTGTTCAAGATTTTCCGTCTCAGAGTCACCAATGATGCTTATTAAGATCCTCATAATTAATCATCTTCAATGAGGATTACATGCTTTTTTCGAAGACTAAAATATTTTTAAAGATAAATTCTTTTTTCCTCAGAGAAATGGGTGTATGTATTAAATATGTCATTAGAGGCTAAAATTTTTAAACTATAAACGTTAACTTTATATAAGTAAGTAGTCTATTGTTTTCATGTTGCTGATATCTAAATCTCAATCTCATCGCAGTACTCGGACTTTTAGAGGCGTCTCAGATTATACTTAGACTCCTATCTTTTAAATGTATTTATTGACTTTTACATTTATCCTCTTAGCTTTAAAAATGAATGATGGAGGATGATTCGATATGGTAGGCAAGATAAAGGTAGCAATAGCAGGCATAGGTAATTGTGCTTCAGCCCTTGTACAAGGAGTTTTTTACTACAAGAACGCTAACGACGGGGATTCTATTCCAGGTTTAATGCATGTCAATTTTGGTGGATATCACATTAGAGACATCGAGTTCGTTGCTGCTTTTGATGTCGATACTAGAAAAATTGGGAAAGACCTAAGCGAAGCAATATTTGCTGGAAATAATTGTGTTCCCAAATTTGCCGAAGTTCCAAGACTAGGCGTTAAAGTCATGCCAGGACCTATACTAGATGGTGTTGCTCCTCATATGAAGGAAGCTTTTAGTCCCTATGATGAAAATGAGATAGAGCCAGTGGATGTAGCAGAGATACTTCGGGAAGTTAATGCGGACGTGCTAATAAATTTCTTGCCTGTGGGTAGTTATCATGGAGCAAGATATTATGCGCAAGCGGCTTTAGATGCAAAAGTTGGTTTCATTAATGCGATTCCAGAGTTCATCGCCAGCGATCCTGTTTGGGCTAAGAAGTTTGAGGATCGTGGGGTGCCCATTGCAGGGGATGACATTAAATCTCAGCTTGGTGCAACAATATTGCATAGAACATTAGTCCAACTAATGCTTGACAGAGGAATTAAACCAAAGAAGACCTATCAGTTGAACATTGGTGGAAATACTGATTTCTTAAACATGACAGTAGAAGACAGGTTAAAATTCAAGAGAATAAGCAAGACAGAAGCAGTAACAAGTTTAGTTGAGAAAGAAATACCAACAAGAATTGGTCCAAGTGACTATGTACCATTCTTAGGAGACACAAAAATTGCT
>JAHKLF010000109.1 GCA_029856615.1 Candidatus Njordarchaeota archaeon | reverse complement strand
CATGGTACCAAATTACCCGCTAGGAGATCTAATAGAGGTCACTAGAGATGAAACGGAATTTGGATTACCCTCTCTGCGCGTATTAGGACGCTTGAGCCAGCCAGTAGATATCAAGCTTAAAACTCTTGGACACGTACGCGGGTACTACTCAATGCTACTTCGAGTAATGGGCGTTGTAATAGATGGTTATGCCTACACAAATCTATTAGGAAAGCATTTTCAAACTGATCATCTAACACTAGTAGAGGAAAAATGTGATAAAGTCATATTACACACTTATGTAGAAAAGCCCATTAGTTTAGAGAAATTCTTAGGAAAAATAAGAGAAGATGAGAAAATAGGGTATTTGATCGCTGACATTGAATGCAATGTGCTAGAAATAGAATTAATTTACGATCCAGAGGTAATTAGGGAAATCAGAGAATATTATTACAGAAAATATGGATACCAAGTTACTGTTCCTAAGTTTATATTACTCTGCGAGGGAAAATGATGATACCTTATAGACTACTATTGCTCTCCTGCACCATACCCCTGTTCATATTATTCGGAGTATTCATGTTACTGCTGGTAAGAACCTATCAAACATATCGCCTTTCGCCGTTCCATTTTTCTGTATCACTCTGTATTCATTCGTATTTAACTGTATCAAATACAGAGAACAGTGATTTCGAGGCAATCCATTTGTTATGGCTTAAGACAATTTGATACACAAAAGTTTTTCAGCCGATGCTGTAAATGCTAATATGGATAGATCAAAGAACAAGAGGGCAGTTTCTGTATTATCCGATAAATTTCCAACAAGAGTAAAGAAAGCATATAATGAGGTGCCTAGTGTCATTATAATCATTATGAGATAGGGTACTTATAATGTTCTTCGGAAAAATTACCGTAGGAACTTTCATAGTAAATAAGGATAACGCCATTGTTCGCACTATTTTAAAGAAAGTAGTCTTAGAATTCGAAGAAGAAATAAAATACATCGATGATGGCATGATCTTAGATGATGATATACAATTAGCGAATGACATAATTGGAAAATACATTGAATTTTTGCTCTAATTAGTAGTAATGCTCTTAAAGAAACCCCACATAATTCTTAAAATAACAATGATTTTGAGATAAATGATGTGATGATGTCATACCTGATCTGATGTATGATGAACTCGCGACGCTCTGATCATCACATACATTCTCAATGAGATAAGAAATAATGACGAGATGATAAAGTTGCATAACACTTCGAATCCATTATATACGAAAATATTACGCGGCATAATGTTCAAACGCAGAGATATCTTATCAGTAAAAGGAAAAATTCCACGTGAGATATTACGGAATGATACATGTGTTGTAATATTAGATGATGTAGATAACGTCATCTACTTATGGACTGGTAAAGAAACTTTCGTTGAGGATAAAGTCCGCGCTGCCAGACTTGCACACCTATTAGATTTGCGAATATTTGGTGGCGCTGCTAGAATAATTCAGGATCCTAGCATCATAATGGAGAAACTCGCAAATTTTGATAAGAGTTTAGATGATATACCACGAGTACATATTAGCATGCTATTATAGAATAACTAAGCGTATTATGAATTAATTTATTATCAAATTCTTTCGGAACCTTTAAATTACTTAGATGGGTCATTTAAGCTTACATGTATACATAATTGACTGGAGGATTCAAAATGCGCATATCAGAACTATTTAAAATGGCCATGACAAAAGAAGAGGGGCTTCCTGAGAAAAAAGATAGGAGAAGCATATTCGAACCTCGATTCATTCTAATGCCTAGATGTTCATCTTGTAATAAAGTTGTCCACCCACGAGATATCAGCGTTGTAGTATTTCAGTGCCCAAATTGCGGAAAAGGCATTATTATACGATGCTCAAAATGCCGTCAAATGGCGAATATTGCTAAGTGTTCAGTTTGTGGTTATGAATACCCATAAGAGGTGAAGTATATTGAACTCGGCATTAAATGCTATACTCATTGAAGTAATTCCGGACGATCCAGAAACCGATATGAACAGCCTATTAAAAAAAGTTCAGGAGAAATTACCGCCTAGTGTTGAAATAAAAGATCATAAAGTAGAACCATTCGTATTTGGATTAAATAAACTTAAGGTAATGCTTATAGCTCCAGAAAAAGAAGGCATATTAACTCAAATAGAGGAAAATTTAAGCAGCATAGAAGGCATTACGATCGAGATCCTTTCAGTCACGCGATTATAATTCACTTTTATTTTCATAATACTCTGCTTACAAATAATGCTAACCGATAGAAATCCTTTAATATTTCTACGTATAAGAAGAAATATTGAGATACGGGGAAAAACCGCCAGCTAGGGCGGGGGGCTCGGGGTCCCCCCTACGGTCCACATGGGCCGTAGCCGCAAATCCTCGTGACGGCGGGTCCGAACAGCCCCGAGAAGGAGGGTTCATCTTCCAGCATCACCGTGATCCCGAGCCTATGAATACCCGTGCCTCAGGGGCGGGGGCGTGTCTCAGGTTTCCCGCTGGAGGGCGGGAAGCCCGAGACCCGCAATATGCGGCGGGGAAATGGTGTAGGCCCGGAAGGGAGCACACCTAACCCGGCGCCTCCGCGCTCTGGGGATGTCGGGTATGAGGTAACGGGATTATGTGTGATGCTGGAAGACCCCTCCGCTCGGGGTGTGCTGGCGGTTCCCTATAGGTCACTGGCCTAAGGGGATTTTCTGTGTATAGTGATCCATACTCACGGATTGGACACGAATATGAAGACGGTACTGTATGGGTTTGTTTTAGGATAAGTAAGGATATATTTGATTTACTTGTAGATATAGCATCTTTTATGGGCGGAGATATTGATAAGTGTGTTGAAAAAGCTATCCAGATGTTAGGTGAAAAAAACTTTGGTAAAAGAACAATCATTAAACTTGCTCAGATGAAAAGACCAAAGAAAGTATTCCAAGAAAGCAAAACTCTAAAAGAACTTAAAGAAATGGTTTCATTTCTCTCAAAACTAATAATGGACATAAATTCGAATCTAGAAAGAGTCCAAAGAATTAGTGACGTCATCTCCTCGTCTCCTCCACCCATAGTTCATGAACAGAAACCTAGACATTCATCTTCAAATACTCTTGATATCGATCTCGGTGAACTTAAGGAGGTCTCTGATCAACAAACTAAGAAGATGCCCGAAAAAAGTCTTGAGGATGCTATTGAGGATGTATTAGTTGTAGCCATTGCGGAAGATATATTGAATGAAAAATAGAAATTTATCTTTACATTACGATTGTTTTAATAAGTTATTTTAAAGATTATTTGATAAGTGTATTTGCGAGGATGAAAACCCGGTCCAGGGAATTAATGACCGACCGCAGCAGATCTGAGCTATCATTTTATATGATTGGGTGTGATTAAATGCGCATAAAAATATTTGACGAGAAAACCGCACTTAAAGGAACTACAACTATTGGACTAGTTTTTAAAAACGGTGTTGTAATTGCAGCTGATAAAAGAGCAAGCGCAGGGACATTTATAGCAAGTAAGCGTGCTCAGAAGATTCATCCAATAACAGATAAAATTGTTTTTACAATATCCGGCTTGGTTGCAGACGCGCAGATTTTGGTTAAATGGATTAGAAATTTCGTCAAAAGAATAAGCATCGAACGAGATAGACCCCCATTAGTCAGAGAAGTAGCAAATCTGACTTCAGTCGTACTTCACACCAACTTTAGAAGCTTACTTCCCTTCCTAGCACATTTTATAATCGGAGGAATAGACCAATTCGGCCCCCATATTTTCTTCTTAGATCACACGGGGGCTGCTCAAGAAGATAAATTCATGGCCACTGGTAGCGGCTCACCAGTAGCTTATGGAGTGCTTGAAAGTGAATATCGTGAGGATTTAGATGAAGAAAGTGCGATTAAATTGGCCTTAAGGGCGCTAAGATCTGCTATCAGGCGAGATGTAGCTACAGGTGACGGCATTGATCTTGCTGTTGTTACTCCGGGGGGTATACGTCTCTTAAAGCCCGAGGAAATAGAAAAGTATCTCAAAGATATTAGGTCTGTTTTGCGGGAAGGTTGAAGCTCCATCATAAGAATCTCATTCACTTGTCGCTTTACTTTTTTGGTAATCCAAAAAATGATACGAGGGATATTAGAGGTGACTAGACTTGCAAATAACCCCTTTGGAAATACCTATGAGGAAAACTGATAAACCTAGGATAAGAATTCGCGGAATTTATTCAACCGCGCTTACGAAACTCTTCTTAGATAATAATTTTGAAATCATACAGCCAAGTTTAGAAATAGCCGAAAGGTTTTCCTTAAACCCAGAAAGATACCTCTCGCCTCAAATTGATGTTTTTGATAAGAACAATAGGCAAGGAGTCAATGTAGAGAGCTTAGCGACGCTTACGAATATTTTCACTCAAATACTATTCGATGTTCTTCCAGATGTGATAATAAAGAAAAGCAAAGTTCAAAAGGGCGCTGTTTATAAGGGAATTGTGTACAGACCCGCGCCGAAAGGGGGATACTTGATAAAAATTACTCCGAATATGGATGCATGGCTTCCTATGGAAGAGATAAAAAATAATAGCAGTATAAAACTAGGAGATCCTATATTAGTCGAAATAAAGGATATTGATAAGAGCACAGGATTACCTAGGGTATCAGCCAGTATCACCGTACCTGGAGATTTCGCTGTATTAATTCCAGAGGAAGCTGTTCGAGTGTCGCATAAAATAAAGGGCGGCGTACGGGATAAACTAATTGAGTTAGGTAAAGTTCTTAGACCAGATAATTGGGGGATAATTTGGAGAACCGGGGCTGCAAATGCGGATGTATCTGAATTGCAAGAAGAAATAGAAATTTTAACCCGAGAAGCTGAAAAACTTCTAGAGATTGGAGAGAGAGCTCCCGCACTGATCAAATTAAGGAATGGCTTTGATATACTAGAGATAGATTTTCCCCATAATAGTAAAAAGAAACTAGATGAGATCCGCAGTCAGGTTTTTCCGACAGTAATTAATCATCACTGGCTAAAAGCATTCAATAACGATGTGACAAAAATCGTCGATTTCGCAGAGAAATATTTAGCTAGCAATGTGGATATGGAGATCTTAAATAATGCTGTCTTAAGGATGATTAAACGTGAGCTCCTACCTAAAGAGGAGAGATTACTGAAAATACATCACAAAAAAGTAAACGGAAGAGAAGTCATTCTTGGACCCGCGAAGGTAGTAATGATAACCGAAAGTAACGGGGCCATAGAATACAGAATGTTCCGTCGCTTTACTCCAGGAGGATACTATGATGGAATAGGAGCTCCAAAAGAAGCAGGGGATTACGGAATTACAATAGCTAGATTGTGGGATAGTAAACTCATAACAGCATATTTCTCGGTATCTAATGAACTAAAAGGGATTTATGTCAACATAAATACTCCTATTGAACCTTATCCCGATGGCCTTAGATATGTAGATTTAGAGGTAGATGTAGTATTAGGATCAGATGGTATCGTAAGGATACTGGATACTCAAAGATTAGAGAGATATCTCAGCGAGAAAATAATATCTCCTAAATTAGCGAATTGGGTACGTAAAAAAGCTGAAGAAATAAAAACTTGGT
>JAHKLF010000108.1 GCA_029856615.1 Candidatus Njordarchaeota archaeon | reverse complement strand
TAGACACCGGGCTCATCCTCAAGCTCCTCAGCCAAAAGCTCCTTGACCACGGTTTCACCACGCATAACCATGACCCAGACAGTGGCGCCGGAAATCGGAGCACCAGTCTCACTCTCCCTCAAAGCAACCTCAACCTTAGTAACAGCAGCCCCAGTAGCCGGATTCTTCTGAACAGTCTTCATAGTCCTAATGCTAACAGTCGTATAGACGGGATTAATCCTCGCAGTAACATTCACGGTCGGTAATGCATAGTGAGGCTTACTGAGAGTCAAGTATATGTTATAGGCAGTCGTGTTGAGTAGACCACTCTTAATAATTATTACGTAGACGCCATCGCCGATCTCGATTAGGGTGATTCCTTCCCTAGGCGTGACTTCTTCTCCGCCAGCATAGACTATCATTCTGATAGATATGCCTTCAACGCCGGATAAGTTAAGGGCGTTTAGCACTGTTATTGTGAAGTTGTATTCGTCTCCCCATGTTATGTCTGCGACTAGTGGCACGACGGAGACTGTTACTGGTATTGGGAGGACCTTGATGTATATTGTCACTGAGGCCTCTTCATAGTATGTCTTCTTGAAGAGTATTATGACGACGTATGTGTGCTCCTCCGCCAGCTTACTTGCGTCTATTAGTACCTCGTAATAGCCCTCCCCGATGGTTATTGTTACGCCTACACGGACTAGGGTTCCGTTTGTTATGTCTGTTATGTTGAATTCCGGATCTGTGACTATGAAGGCTTCGTCTCTCGTCCTAATATAATATGCCATTAGCGTATCTGTTTCGCCCCAGTATAGTGTTATGTTGGCTGGCTGTGCGTAGGCGTATGTTCTGATTTTCGTAACGGTTAATGTCACAACTATTGTTTTGTTTTCATAATACACTTTTTCGAGTGTTATTGTTATTTTATACACTCCCGGCGAGAGATGATAGTATAATGTACTAATATTTAATTTGTATACTCCCGTAGCTATTATTTCCAGTGGAATTTCACCACTACTCCATTCGCTACCGTTTGTTATTTCAAATATAGCTTTATCCGCATTTACTCCCTTGTTAGTTCTTGAATCATTGTACGTAATGATGAAAACAGAATATAGACCCCACTCGATGCTGTCAGATACCTTGGATATGTACGCAACTGTGGGTATTGGTTCTATAATTAGATTTATTGTTACACTTCCAGAGCTATAATGCTCCTTGTATATCGTTATTGTTATGTAATAATTCTTTACTTGAAGCACAGATGTATTAAACTCTAAATAATATGTTCCATTACCTAGGTCTCTTAAGTCTCCTTGTATAATTGTCTCGCCAGTTTCAAAATCATTTATACTACATTTGCACATCGCACCAGCTATTGGAGACCCACCAGCATCTAGATCTCGGAAATATACTCTTACTGTGAAATTCTCGCTATAGTAAACCTTGATAGTGGATGTTTCTTTATCTAAAGCCGTTTGTCTTAACCTTATAGTGAATGGTATGAGTGCTGTTTGATTTAAGTAATTCTTCTTACCAAAGTTAATTTCTATTAAATAGTCTCCTTCAATTAGATTATAACTTTCGATGCTTATATTAACTAAATAATATCCATTCTTTTCATAAACTTGTGTTTCATGAATTACTACTTCACCTGTGCGCGCATCTAATATCCTGTAAGTGGCATATGCAGAGGATATATGAGTATTTAATCGCGTATCGATATAATCAACACTGAAACTATACGTCTTACTCCAGGGAATTTCTATGGAGATAGGCGCAGATATAGAAGTTGGTCTTTCCATTATTCTCACTAGATATTCGTCTATAACTGTAGTATGATTTCCTTTTGTAGCCGTAATAGTTATAGTATATAAACCCGCATCAAGCTGTGGAAGACTCGCCTTATAAACTCCAGATGATGTCTCAGTTAATTCGATGATTCCTGAAATACCACTTATAGTCAGATTAACCTCAGCATGAGATATCTTGTTGCTAGTAAAGTAATCCCTTAAAACAACTTCAATAGAAATTGACTCTAGATAGTATACAGTAGCTGATGGGTTAAAAGTTACATCCATGCTTATAGGCCTTGGTTTAACTCTCAGAAATACATTGAGTGGCGAAGGCAATGCAAAACCTTGAGTCGGTGGTGTCGTGTAGATTTCGCTTGAGTTTATTATTATTACGTAACTCTTATCCGCCGGCAAGTCCGCTGTGTTAATCGCAATCACTGCTTCACCATTAACGGTATCAACACTACCAGCAAGGAAGAGTACATTCGCGCTATCAACGATATACCAAGTTATATTGCCGTCAATTAATTCATTATTTAATGTTCTATAGAATCTAACTTTTATTGCCACAGATTCATTCCAGTACTTCTCATATGTAGAGCTCGTCTCGTAGAGCTCTAATCTTGTTATCTCGGGAGGTTTAGTAGCGTTTATGTCAATTAATCGCAGAATCATGTTGCTTGAAACTGTGAGATCAAAGGCTTGTACTTCCGTGGCTATCTGGCCAACACCAACTAATGTTAAGTTATAGTAATCCCATACTTCATCGGTGGATGTATGGTTAAACATAAGCGTCCATTTTCCTCCCTCTATGTAAAAGGTTAATTCACCAGATAAGTTAGTATACCCTCTATAGACGTGTGCTGTGTCGTTTAGCTGAACTAAACCATTCTGCAGAATTGTTTCATTATCAGCCGCATAAGCTAATACTGTGACCTTATATACGTCCTTAAATTTAATGATTACTTCATCTGTTAGATTATAGTAATGCCATGTTGTAGTATCATTATACGCTATGGATACTGTATCATTCACGTATGTAGCATTAATATTATTTGAGAGAGAGATGATAAATTGATAGCGAACTCGATATACGTCGAAGACTACTTCTCCATTACTATCCGTAAAACCACTATACTTTAATGTATTATTAGTTAACGTTACATTAGCCCTTGATATAGGGTTTCCTTCACCATCAACAACCTTAACTTTCACACGTATCTTGAACCTTTCGGTCATGTTTAAGGACGTAACTAAGGGATTCTTAAACATATCAACCCATGTGTCAAATATTACTTCACTAGTTGATATAGAATTAGATGCATTCCATGGGAAGAGAATATATCTTAGGGTAATTTTATCACCACTGGAAGCGTTAACTCTCGTTAGATTAACAACCGAATAAATATAGTCCTCTGTATCTTGCAATCCATCATTAGTCTGGTTTCCCTCATTATAGACCGTTATTACTGGAATTCCTTCAGCACCAATGAATTTTAGCTGTTCGTATATGAAACCAACACCAACCCTAGTATCATTATTAAATATGCCAATGTACTCTCCATCAGCATAACTCTTCTCAAAGTATATATCCTCTCCCTCACAGCCTGGATTGAGAACCCAAAGCTTGAAATACCCTATTTTATGATAATCCGTAGCACCTCCAGTTGCAGCCGAAAATCCCATCCATCCATAAGTCCTATCTAATAGTACTGAGTCCGTGTAATTAATAGCCAATGTACCATCATACCAAATCAAAATATTGTCACCAGAAACCTTTATTCTTAATGTATGCAATTGCTCTCTTAATTCCGTCTTCGTAGGCAAGGTGTAAATAGCTAGATGATTACTTACATCGTCCTTAATCAATGCGATGTGACTATCATCAGGATCGAATGAGTTTTCCCATGTATCTATTTCAACACCGAAACCATAGTAAGTCCCAGACCCTGTAAAACCGAGAGATCCACCCGTGTCTGGCGAGTAATCCCGGCTCTTATAAAACATGAATACTATTCCGTCAGCTCCGCTTCCGCCGCCAATCCAAAAACTGAATTCCGCGATGAAATCTGATGTTACTTCCCATTTCAACCAAGCTTGACCATAAATACTATTATCAGGAGGCGTAAGAACTAGGAAATCCCCATCGCTTGTGGGATAACCTACTACATTTGATCTAGTATACCAAGTATTCGTATCTATTGTTGTAAATTCATCATACAGCATGAGATCCCAGCTTTCTTCTGGTAATAATGTTTCTGGAGGATATATAGTGGTAAAAGTCGACCCTGCATCACCGTTGTCTTGATCAAAAATCCATCCTCCTAAGTAAACTAGCCCATTGTTAATAGTAGATCCAAATTCTACTTCCTCATATACTATTACCCCCCAATCAAGGAACCTATAGTAGTATGATACATTACCTATGGATACACCAGTACTACTCTGTAATGGAACTTTCTCCACAACATAAGTAACAAAAATTACTCCAGCGTATATCTGCTCAAGAGGATCCCTTATCTCTAATATGTCCCTTCGAATATAGTTCTCGTTATTAGTAGTGTAATTACCCCAATATTTCTCATATTTAAGAGCTGAATCCAAAGTAACGCCAAAGTGAGTAATTTCATTGCTAATTGTAGAAGACTGATGTTCTAAATCTGTACCATTAAAGTAAAATGTAGATGCTTTACCCCCATTAGACGCAGGCAGAGTGAGATGCCAACCTTTAGGACTATAAATATAGTAAACCCCTTCTTGTTCATAGAAATTTATCCTCTTAGGATATGTTGGAGGATCGGTCTCATCAACGGACCAGTAGATAGCATACGTTTTCTCCCCATTCAGCTTGATATCTATGAGAAAAGTCACATCACAAGACTTTATATGCGTATTGTTAAAGTATGTTATGTTCCATATCTGCGATGGAATTTCCTCGCCATTATCATTAATAACTCTAATGGAGTATTTATGCGCTGGAGGATCAAACTCGATATACACGTCAACAGGCCAGTCCTCCCTATCAGCGACACCTGGCTCAGAGATAGTGACATTAACACGATACTCCCAGTCAGTATCCCACCACGATCCCGGCGGCTGATTCCAAGATACTCCAGCAACTTTTAAAGCCTCAGGAGAAGATATCGATGCCTTTGGCCGATTTTCTAAAATTCTTTTATTGATAGGTATAAACTGCATACCAGCATTTTGCATCGCTTTTTTCGGAGATTGATTCATTGTTAGTTCATTTTTCTCTTGCTTCTGATAAGTTAGTCGGCTAGAATTGCTAACTATGGGTAAGAGGAGAATGAGAATTGAAACTAAACTAATAAACCTCCTCATGTGTAGCTTCATTAGTTCACCTTTTTAGAGTAAATGCAACTAACTAATGTTATTAGAATATTTATAAAAATTATCTCACTTTGCTGGAATTTATTAATATTCATTAACAGTTATATACAATTATTGAAACCTCCTCATACAGAATACACTGCGAAGCATCTTACATGAGCCTCTAAATCCAGCATTTTTCTTCGTTTATACATACCTAAGAATACATGCGCGTTAAAGAACAATTAGGCTTTAGTTAAGAAGCTTAGAATTTCATCAAAGAACATGATTAAAAGAATAATAAAAATTATAAATTGAGGAAATTTCAGCCTAGGCCTAACTGTTCGGCTAGGAGCTCCTTGAATGCCTCCTCTCTCGTCGGAGCTGGATACTCGTAGACTCCCTTCTTAACCTTCTTCATCAGTGTTATGACCTCTCTGACCTCAATAGGCAACCTAATCCAAGAATAGTAGCGATAACCAGCAAAACCAACCGCAACGAAGACAGCAATGATAATCGGATAGATAAGCAAGTT
>JAHKLF010000107.1 GCA_029856615.1 Candidatus Njordarchaeota archaeon | reverse complement strand
GTTATTAAACCCGCTATACCCCTCTCTCCGAGTAATGCCTCTACTTTATGACCATGTCTCAAGTTATTATAAGTCGCCAAGAAAAGACCAATCGTTATCTGAATAATTCCGAAATACACAGCTAATTTAATCAGCCAGACGATATTAACAGCTTTTTCAAGCCATCCGGGGGCAAGACCTGGCCATAACGGCTCTATAACATGTTCAAGCAGAAAGAAGTCCCCTATTAAGGCTCCAAAGAAGGCAGCAACTAGACCAGCCCCTATCATTAGTTTTCCTACCGTTTTTATCGGAATGCCCATAAGTTCACGTCGTTTCATCACAAAAGCAAAGATAAAGCCTAATATGGCAATAACAATTCCTTGACCGAGATCAGGAAACATAAAGCCGAACATTAGAGTCCAAAGCACCCCTGAAACTATCGTGGGATCTGTCTCATGGGGATCTGGTACTCCGAATTGCCTTACTAAAGATTCGTATGCCTTAAATAACTTTGGATTCCTGAGAACTGTGGGCGGATGCTCATCTGGAGCTGGATCTGAGAAGGTAACCATAATACGGCCTTTCAGTTTTTCGCGAATCATCGTCACGTATTTGTTCAAATTCTCAATCATATCCGTGGGAACCCACCCCTCTAATACTGACATCATTTTGCTTCTCAGCATTTTAGATTGAGCCTTTGAGATATTAAGCGAGTAAATTAATGCTTTCTCAAAGAATCCCGCTTCTGAGAAAAATTGATCCTTGAGACGCTCATAATTCTGTTTGAGAGATTTAATTTCATCATTAACTCTAGAAATTTCTTCCTCTATCCACTTTAATGCCTCTTCGCTTTTCTTTGGAATATTTGATGGTAGTTTTATTTCCTCTACATTAAGTGTTCTAAATATTTTCTTAACATCATCTTTGTACTCTATTAATCCAGCGATAACGATGAGGTATTTATCTTTGTCGAGCTCATATTCTTTCATTATTATTCTTGGTGCTGTTATCAATGCCCGCTTTAATGCATCTACTGTATTTTTATCAGCGATCACAGCATGAGTAAATATATGCTCGAACTCTCCTAGATCTCCCGGATTAATATCAAAATTAGCCAGCATTCTCACAAATTCTTTATTCTTATGCAATTCCTCGATATACTGCTGAAGCTTAGAGATCCTTGCCTCAATCCCGCTCAATTCCTTTTCGTAATATGTTATTTTCGTCTCTAATTCGACTATAGAAACTTTCGTCGTTATCTTAGTAGTCGGCGGCTTTACAAATTTATGATCCTTCAGCTTTTCGTATAATGTGCGTAACCGATCCAATAGTTCCATGTATTTATGGATCTCCTCAATCATAGCTTTTTTAAAACCAACATACTCTTCTTCTCTCAGCGGTTTTAAATCCACTACACCAAGTTGTCCAAGGTCTCTTAAGATCTCCTCCTCATAATCAGTAAACGTTATGATAGTCACTTTCTTAACAGGTATTACTGGCATTCCATTGCACCAAAGATATCAATTTAAAACCTCTGCTAACATTACTACCAATATCAATAAAAATGTGATGCACAAATAAAATAAACAACTCGATGCATTGTTTAATGCAAAATCAGACATTACAAATACTTAAGAGAGGTACGAGTATGCCTAAAAAAAGAATTTCCGAAATCGACAGAATACTCAAAAAGGTAAGACAACTAAGAAAATCTCTGAATAAACCCGTCAAAAAAATAAAAATACCAGAAGATGTTATCGAAGTGAAGTCTCTCCCTCCAGAAGAGGTTCATAAAAGAGTGCATCAAGTACTGGAAGATTTTTTTGCAAAGATACTTAATGGAGAAGAACCTTATTTCAGCATACCCGATCGATCTCCAGATAACGTAATTTATGATCCAAAAAGCGATATGGTTTATTTACGCAAAAAATACAGGAAGCGAAGCTTTCTGTCAGCTAAATCTGTTAGAGAAGCCACAATTACAGCCCGTATCTTAAGTATAATTCATGAATTATTGGAAGCAGATATCCACGCTACTAAAAGAGAAGTATTTTACAATGATGTTGTACTCTTCCAGGATCAAAGAGAAAGTGACGATGCGCTTGAAGATGTCGCAGCCATGCTTGGTGTTGAAAGAAATTCATTGCACGTAGTAGCTGCTGCAAAAGGAGCTGTGATAGGAAAACTTAGATTTAAAGAAAGAGTTGGATCCGATGTCCACGAAATAGATTGCACCAGGCTTGGAACCGGAGGATGGGCAATTTCTCCTCTTGTTGATAGAATTTTTGATATAGATAGTGATGCTGAATTCATACTGGTTGTTGAAAAAGATGCCGCATTCCTTAGGTTGGCAGAAGATAAATTTTACGAAAAATTTCCATGCATAATAATTACTGGCAAAGGACAACCCGATATTGGAACTAGGATGTTCCTTAAACTTTTAGTTAAGGAGCTAAAGTTACCAGTATTCGCATTAGTGGATTCAGATCCGTTCGGAGTTCACATCATGCTTGTTTACGCTGTGGGTTCAAAAAGAATGAGTTATGAAACACCATTCTTAACCATTCCCGATATAAAATGGTTAGGCGTTCGTCCTAGTGACTTAGATAGATATAAGATTCCAAAAACTGTTAGGATACCTATGAGTAAGAAAGACATAGAAAGAGGAAAACAGCTCCTGAAGGAAGAATTTATTCAAAGGCGTCCTAAATATAAGGCTGAAATAGAACTTATGCTTAAAATGCGAGAAAAAGCGGAAATCCAAGCTTTAGCAAGTAAAGGATTTAGGTATCTAACGCAGGAGTATCTCCCAGAAAAACTAGAAACTGGAGATTGGATCTAAAGATATTTTCAAAACAAAGATAGCAATGCATCTATGTTAGAGATTAAAATTTAAAATCTGGCTCAGAGAACACACTGTACAAAAGCTAAAACACAATAAATTTTAAAAGAAATCATAATGAATAAAATAAAAACCGGAAAGGGGCCGTGGTCTAGACTGGCTAGGACGTCCGGCTTACAACCGCATCGCGGTGAGAAACCGGAAGGTCGGCGGTTCAAATCCGCCCGGCCCCACCACATCTTAGAGTGCACAGAAAAATCCTTCTCTTAGATGTTCTCTGTAATACGTTTATCAACTGGAAACTTTTTCGCAGTAGTAGTTCATTACAAGGAGAAACCGAACTCGTTTTCATTCTGTCAATAAAATTTATCAATGATTTCCTATTTATATGATGTTTTGAATAAGAACGCGGGGGTACCCGAGCAGGTCAAAGGGGCCGGACACCTCCAAATAGAGGACGGACTCAAGATCCGGTGGCGCAGGCCTTCGCGGGTTCGAATCCCGCCCCCCGCACCAAAAACCTAAATTCTAAAATTTCAATCATCACTACTCGTATTCTTTAGGGTGCTATTATTGCGAATAGTTGATCTGGATAAGAAACGAGGACTTATCGTTATACACGTTGATAATCTCGATGATCTCTACGTACTGTTCAACTTCATCGCTCCCGGAGATTTCGTCACGGCAAGAACTTCGCGAAAAATAAAAATTAGGGAGGGCGAAGCCTTCAGGAAATCCATGATCCTAACAATAGAAGTAAAAGCAGTAAGTTTCCACGAATTCGCTGAGCGCCTTAGAGTAAGAGGTCTTATCAGAAGTGGTCCCGAAAAATTTGTCTCAATAGGATCCCATCACACTATTAACGTTAAAGTTGGGGATACAATTCAAATCGAACGCCCAGGAGGATTCACCGATGAAGATCTAGAGATATTAAGAGAAGCTGAAAAAATTGCTGGGCATAGACCAATTTTAATTATAGCAATTGAGGAAGGAGAAGCGACTATAGGCATTCTTACATCTTATGGTGTTCGCATTTATGCAACAATCCGTAAAAATATATCGAAAGGAGCAGATGAGTACGACTCCCTATTGAAAGCATTCTTCTCACAGATATTAGATGCCATCAATGAGCTAATGAATCAGATTGATCCAATAGCAATTATCATTGCCGGCCCCGGTTTCACGAAGGAATACTTCCAGGAATATCTTAAAGAAAAGCTTTCTAGAAAGGTGCCCATTGTTATTGATAGCGTTACAAGTGGTACAGCTGCTGGAATTTATGAAGTGATCAGGAGAGGAACCCCCGATAAAGTGTTGAGTGATCAGAGAGTATCTAAGGAAACTGCACTCATAGAGGAATTATTAATGCACATAGGAAAGAAGGATAATTTAGCAGTCTACGGACTAAACGAGGTAGAAGAAGTAGTGAATTACGGACTAGCTAGAACCCTCTTAGTTTCAATGAGACTAATAAATACCGTCGATAAAGAATTACGTGATAGAATCTTAAACATAATAAAAAAAGCTAAAACTACGAGATGTGAAGTAATATTAATTAGCACAATGCATCCATCTGGAAAACAATTTGCATCACTAGGAGGGATCGCCGCAATTCTCAAATACCCTTTGAAGAAGTGGTAAAAATGACAAACAAACCATTATTACAGGTAGCAATTGACGTAACAGATCTTAAAAAAGCGGTCCGAGTAGCTACATCCGCAATAAAAGGAGAAGCCGACTTAATAGAAGCAGGTACACCGCTCCTCCAAAAATACGGAGTAAAAACTGTAATAAATGTGTTTAAAGGCCTAAATGACGAAATACCAGTTGTAGCGGATTTAAAAATAGCTGATGCTGGCTATCTATCAGCACTAATCGCCTTTGAGAACGGCGCTGATTATGTTACAGTACTAGCAACGGCATCTACGAACACTATTACTGGGGCCATTGATGCAGCTAAGGAGTACAGCGGTGGTGTAATTGCTGATCTAATTCTTTCCCAGGATGTCAAAAGCGACATTCAAAAAAGTTTGGATTTGGGAGTTGATTTCATTTTAATCCATACTGGTCTTGATGAACAATCTCGAGGAGTTAACGTTACTATGAAACTAAAAGAGAGAACTCGCATGATTCCTGCTAGAAAATTAGCTGTTGCAGGTGGGATAAATCTAGATAACATAAAATACGTGCTTGCCGTATCACCCGCGCTTATAATTGTTGGCAGTGCTATATATAAGGCTCAAAATCCTGAGGAAATGACTAAAAGATTTAAGCAATTAATCTTAAGTTCTCATTTCTCCTCTAACATCCCTCACTAATCCCTCATCCTTAGCATCAATTACCAATCTATATTCGACTAATTTTCCAATTTTCCTAGAAACTAAGAATCCCTCATCCTCTAGTCTTCTTAAGTAAGTTGAACATGTCGATAATCTGATCTGTTCACCATAGAATTCCTCAAAGATTTCCTGAGCGTCAAGACTCGTAAACCATTGCCCATATCGAAAAGCCACGGAGATCGCATTCTTTAATTTATCATACATCGATAAATCCCCCTCCCTTTTTTCTTTCCTATTCTCTCTCCTAGCATGATCATTCGTAATTGATTCTGCAAAGGGTAAAAGTAATTTCTGAATCGCTTTTATTTGTCTCTCATCGACCTCTTTACCTACCATGATCTCTAGTTCCATGTCACCCTTACGAAGCTTTATTGTGATCCCAGAGTTATCCACTATCCATCACCATCATAACCCATAGACAAAGAGAAAAAGATTATATAAACAGGAAGCAATATGCAGGAAACACCCATGTATTCACAG
>JAHKLF010000106.1 GCA_029856615.1 Candidatus Njordarchaeota archaeon | reverse complement strand
TTGATACAGCAATAGGAATCATCATCAGCAACTCGGAATCCTAGAACTCAATCTAAAAATCAGGGATTAGTGTTGTATATAAGGGTTATGTGTCGTAATACTTCGTTATATGTGATTATTTTTGTAATTTTTTAATAACCCTCACTTGCAATATCTACCACTACTATTAGAGAATAAAGAGGTCTCCCAGATAAGGGGTTAAAGGTCGTTATGAGACTGCGGGGTAGTTGTCTATGGGTGGTCTCGGCTGTTAAATTTAATTTGGTCTTAAGATGTGGGGTGCCTTTTGTTTTCTCTCATTTGGGGTTTGGTTGTTCTTAAGTTCCCCCCGACCCCACCCCGCTGGTGTGTCTTTTAATAATTGGTCTTAACTAATGGTATATCGAGGAATGAATTGAAAAGAGATTTAGGTTGTATGGGTATTCTGGTAACTCACTTTCGCATTGATAATTTTTCTTTGGGTTCTCTTCTATTTTTTTCTTCGTAGTTTCTTTAGCTCTTCTAATGTTAGAACGACTTTTGGAGGTCTACTTAATAATTCCTCTAAAGACGGAATTTTCTTGATAATCCCACTTGGTCGTCTCCTAATCAAGACCCTGTCCCTTTTGGTTTGTTCGCAATTTCTTTCTTCTTACCTACCTTAATTAGCTTTTCGAATTTTCATTAAGATTTTTAAATTGTGATATTGTAATTGGCAAAGGAGGGGTGAATCTTTTAGAATCTTTTTTGAAGGACTACTTTTTCTATTGCATAAGAAGGTTTTTACAATAGTACCTTTTTATGAGTATGACGTGGATCTTATTGCGACCGAATTGTATCGTTTTCATAAGGATTACATCGGGTATTCTATTTCTGCATCAGCGTTCATAAATGCTGATACTTATGTTACTGAAGAAAAGAAGAAAATGTCAGAACTTATAGGGAAACTGCCGATTGAATTTGCGATTTTTCGAAAGGTTTCGTCGGGGGTTCACGATTATGAGCTTTAATGAGATAAAAGATATATTATGAAGCGGGAAGCAAGAGTAAGTGTTATTTTGATCTTGTTTAGTGGTTAATTGTAATGATTATATGGGGTTACGTGGTTGCCTAAATGATCATTAACTAGCTTAACAAGCTCTTGGGCTACTATATTAATGGCCTATAATTTCTAGGATGCGCTCGGTGATGAGAAAAAATTTATAATTAAATCGGGGGTATAGAAAATAGGAATAGGATGATTGGGCCCGTAGCTCAGCCAGGGTAGAGCGCCCGGCTCATAACCGGGTGGTCGGCGGTTCAAATCCGCCCGGGCCCACCACTTTCTTTCTCTTACGCTATTTACTGCATTTTTCTTGCTATTTGTGTTTTGCTTTTGTATCCTGATGTTTAAGTATGGTGTTTGAAATATAACATTTCTAGGTGAAATGGTTAATGTTTTTAGAGGGGCGTTGTATTGATTGATGAGAAGGATATTAGGATACTCAAGGTGTTATTAGAGGATTCGAGGTTGTCTTTTAGGCAGATTGCTAAGAGGACTGGATTGGCTGTTTCAACTGTTGTTTCGCGTGTTAGGAGGCTTGAGGAGTCTGGTATTATTAAAAAGTATACTGTTGAGATTGACTATGAGAAATTGGGTTATTCTTTGCCGGTTATTATTGATGTTAGGGTGTCTAAGGGTAAGTTATTTGAGGTTGAGAGGGAGATTGCTAGGCATCCTAATGTTTTGGCGGTCTATGATATTACGGGGGATTTTGATGTTGCTGTTTTGGCTGTTTTCAAGACTCGGAGGGAATTGGATGCGTTTGTGAAAATGCTTCAGAGGATGGAGTACGTGGAGAGGACGCATACAAAGATTATACTAAATATAATTAAGGATGAGAGGGAGCTTCCAATAGGTTGAAAAAGATTATTTATTCAGGTTAAAATGGTGGAATATTCTTTGGTTGTGATTATGAGTAATAATCACATAGGGACGTGTCATGGGTACTAGGGATGGTCTGCGGACGATAACAAAGCTTGCTTTGATTTATTCTATAGCGCTTTCTCTCTTCACGTGTTTGCGTCATGAGATGTTTATGACTAGGGCGTATGATCTCGGTATTTTTATGCAGGCGTTATGGACTACTTTGTTTGAAGGGAAATTTTTCTATGAGACTCCTGATATAGGTATATCTACAAGTGGAAGTTTTTTTGGTGTGCATTTTTCCCCCGTGATGTTTCTTCTTCTGGGATTGTATTGGATATTCCCACATGCTTATACGTTATTAATTCTTCAGTCATTTTTGCTTGGGTTTGCTGCTGTTCCATTATATAAGCTTGCTAAGCGTGTTTTGGGTGAGGATAATTTAGCCTTAGCTTTTTCGGCGATATATTTTGTTTATCCTCCTATTCTGGCTGCAAATCTTTTTGATTTTCATTTGGAAGCCTTCTTTCCAATAGTGTTCTTTTATGCCTTCTATTACTTAGAGAAAGAGGAGTTCACGCGTTTCTACCTTATGCTTTTCTTTGCGCTGATGATATTGGATTTTGCATCGGTAATATTCGTAATTTCTACGGCTTTTTATGCCTCGTATATTAAGTATTATAAGAAGATATTGAGGAGAGAATTTGATGATAGGGTTTTCTTGAGGCATTTTATTCTATGTAACATTATGATTATTATGGCTGTAGTATATTTTCAAGTGTGTATAGCGATCATTGAGAAGTTTGGGACTAGGCCTTTCTCGAAAACTCTTAACTGGCCGGATCTAGGGACGAATATTCACGAGATTTTGATTGGGATTTTTAATCCTTATAAGGTGATGAGGGCGTTGTCTTATGATTTTACTGCAAAATTACTCTGGTTAATTATGCTTCTTCTACCTCTTCTCTTTGCACCAATTTTTGATCCACTTTCACTTATTCCGGGATTACCATGGATTTTAGTTGCATTTCTCTCAAGATATGGCCCGTATTATCAATTAGGTTGGCAATATGGAGCTATTTATACACCTTTCATTTTCTACGCTGGTTTGAGGGGGTTTAACAATCTTTTGTCGGATCGCATTTTCAACTTCTTAGAGCGCGTGTTAGGGTCGAGAATACATTTTATCAAACGCTTATTGAGGGTTTATAAGGGGTTAAATAGACGGAGGATAGCTACGATAGCTGGCTCCTTATCCATAATAACGATTATATTGGGATTAACTTTGAGGCCTCTTGCAGTTAACATATTTGTTGGATCAGCTTATGCGGATCCGCTTCCAATACCTAATGAACATACAGCTTATCTTCATAGGATCCTATCGTATATTCCTCCGAATGCTTCTGTATTAGCGCAGAATAATATCTTTCCACATGTCGCTCATAGAATAAATGCATACGTGTGGATTCCGCCTAATATGACAGATTTTGTTGATTATGCGATCGGGGATGTCCAGCATCCGGAATTTTACATGGTTATACCTAATAATAATTTCACTTATGATGATATCTTCTATGCACTTATAACATCGGGCAATTATCGAGTATATGCAGCAGCGGATGGTATTATTCTGCTCAAAAAGGGTTATCAAAGTGATCCTGTACTGTTTATTCCAATTCATGAAATCTTTGATTATAGACGGCTTAAGTATTATTCAACGAGCGTAAAGAGGGTAGAAGGCGCTATATCTAGTAGGGTTTTAGTTTTTCAGAATAAACCTAAAGGTTCCCTTCTATGGTATGGGCCATATATAGGACTTCCTCCGGGAGATTATCTTTTAACGGTGAGAATCAAAATAGCATTGTCTGATAAAATAGACCTAACGCGCCCTGTCTTAAAGATAAAGATTTACGGATATGACGAAAGAAAAACAATTAGTATTGGATTTATTTATTTTGCAGATGTAATGAATAGAGATTGGGTGAATGTAACGTTTTTCTTCAAAGTTATCAGACCTGATGTTTTTGAATTTAAGGGGATCTCCCTACTTAGTAATGCCACTATTTACTTAGATTTTATTAGTCTAGAGCAGCTGAGCATTTATCCGTAAGGACATCTGAAAAAGTGTAGCAGAAATTATTGAATTTATTAATATTTCTCCTAGATAATTTTAAAAATTTCATAATATATAACGAAGTTTTACACTATATTAAGTTAATATTGTAAAGAATCAATTCATGATATTTTTCATTTAGGTCCAGACTCAGCGGTACTAGTATCATTAAGCACAGTGAACACAATGGTAACCGAATTGTATACGTTGTGGAAATCAATTATTTCCACATTGGCTACGTTTACTCTCCTTATAGCCCTCTTTTTCTTGACATTCAATCTTATTCTTTATCTAGTGTCCCTCATATTATCATTAAAACGAAGGGTTTACGCCAGTCCTTTTGGGATAATTACTCTTAAGGATACGATATCTGTTTTAATTCCTCTTTATAAGGAAAAATTTGATGCAATAATGAATACCGCGGTTAGTATATTACAACAGGAATATCCGAAACGATTAATTGAGGTTATTCTTATTACCGAGCCGAACGATGAGATGACTTTTAAAAATGCTACGAAAGTAGCTAGATGGTTGGAGTCTAATGGAATTAAAACCAAAGTCGTAAAGACGAATGGATCAAAAAATAAAGCTCAGGCACTTAATGCTGCACTGAGATATGTTAAGGGACGAGTGATTTGTGTTTATGATGCTGATGATACATTTGAATCAATGCAATTTCTTAAAGCGATATCCTTAATAAATCAAGGATATCATGCTGTCGGGACGCGTGTTTATAGGTATAGAGACTCTATTCTAGGTAGATTTTTCCTCGCTGAAACGCTAGTTTGGTTTGAATCGATGATACCATCAATATATAACATGATTAAAATAGCTCCTCTTTCTGGTGAGGGATTATTTATAAGAAAGGACGTACTATGGGATATAGGAGGATTTCCAGACTCCCTTGCAGAAGATGCTATGCTCACAGTAATCCTCGCATCAAAGAATTACAGAATAGGTTTTATTGATTCTCATATAATTGAGAAAGCTCCTCAAACATGGAAAAGCTGGATGTATCAGAGGATAAGGTGGTTTAAAGGGTACTTACATGTGTTTAAGGAATTAGTAAAATTGGATATTGCTAGGAAAAAGAAAATAGCGCTTGCATATATTTTCATAATGCCGATGATCTTGGCTTTATTAATGATTAGCTTGGTTTTTCTGTCGATTAATAGCATAATCAACACACTGTTAGGAGAAACCGTGATAAGCGCGTTAAATGGGATTTTTATAAAACTATTTCCTCAGATAATAGAGTTCTCTGCGATATTTTCATATGCATTAGTGTTATTGATTACTTTCATAGGAGCGTCGGTTACTACGATAGGGAGAAGAATGCGAGAGATACTACCATATTTAATGGCGATGCCCATATATCTCTTATTATTAAGCTTTATAGCTTTGATAGCTATCATCACTAGATCACGGAAATGGTATAAGACAATAAGATAATGAGGCTTTATTTCATATTTCTTCTGCCTTAAATGCCTTATACTAACCGTCTCTAGCGTCGGTAATGGTGGGGGAGGCCTTTTATGGGCAATAACGCCCATGTAATACGAGACAACCCAAAAGAGAGGCCTCCCCCATGACACAAATATGGCATATAGACATTATAACGATTACGATTGCCGTTTTTAAATTGGCCAAAGAAAATAGACTCAAAGAACCGCCTAGAAGAGGTCCTAAAGG
>JAHKLF010000105.1 GCA_029856615.1 Candidatus Njordarchaeota archaeon | reverse complement strand
TGTCAAAGCGGGAATAGTTATACCCAGTGATTTCTCCGAACGAATTTCTCTCTATGGAGAAGCTGACGTGATATTAATTCTCGATTCAGCATGGCTTAACATTCCTCCAGCAGTCCAAGCCGCAATGAATGACATCGCTATAGAAGCTGCTGATGAAATTAGTAGGTATATCTATGTAACAACGGGTGAGTATATTCAAATTACAATTAATGTGATCCCCCTATATATCAGAGGAGAACTTAAGATTATTGACATAGTTGGTCCAGCGGTTATGGGAATTATGGTGCAACAAGTGCCATTAACGCTAGCAGCTATATCCATCGTTAGAGAAAGAGAGAAGGGTACACTAGAGAGACTACTTACTACTCCCATAGGAAGATTTGACCTCATTTTCGGTAAACTTGTCCCTTATGCATTAGTTGGTGTTGGAATTGGATTGATAGAACTAGTAATTGTAACAGAGGGATTTGGGGCTATAAATTATGCTGATATAAAAGAAGTTCTTCTAGTAACTTTCTGCTTATCAATAGCCTCATTGGGTATTGGAATGTTTTTCTCAATTCTATCGCGAAACCAGCTACAAGCAATGCAATTCAGTACTTTCTTCCTTATAATGTCATTTTTATTTTCGGGATTCATTCTGCCCGCCGAAGGAATAAGGCCCGAAATCAGGATAATAGTTTATGCAATGCCCTTATATTATTTCTATTACGGCGCAGGAGGACTAATATTGAGAGGCGTACATCTAATTGATGTCATGACTTATGTGATGGGTCTCTTACTTTATGCGATAATAATGCTTACGCTTAGTTTTTTGCTCCTATCAAAGAGAATTGAGTGAGATGAAGGCGAGAGAAATGTCTTTTAAATCGGCTTTTGCCATAATTATATTACTCTTATTCTTCTCGATAAATGGGTATATCGTGGTACATGCAGAAACGGATATAATACGGACTAATATTACGGAGAAAAGTCTGGTATTAGATGACGTTTTTTGGGTCTATGCAGTTTCAGAGGTTAATATTTCGGGTATCGAAATCCCCGCTGGAACAACGGCTATTGTAATAGTATTGAAGAATGAGGGAAATGAGTCTGTTTCTTATATAAAGGTGGATTTCTCATCTATTCTAAAAATAGCAGAATGCAATGAAACTGTGAAGTATTTCAATGATACGTTACCGCCTTATTATTCAGTAACATTTGCTTTTACTGTTAATTTATACGAAAATGCAAGTGCATCTCAATATGATCTTCCTCTTTATGTAACATATTTCATGAGTGACATTGAATGTTCTTATACAATAGACATACCAGTCGCAGTAACTGGAGTACCTTTATTAAAGATTCACCTATCTCCGTTATACGTATCAGATGCCGGAGAATACAATTTAACAGCCTATGTAGAGAACGTGGGTACAGCTCCAGCTAGGAATGTTATAGTACACACAATTGGGTATCCTCCCTATATAACAATTATGAATGTTGACTGGGTAAAGCTTGGGTTACTAAAAACAGGTGAAATTAAAAAAGTGACATTTAGGTTATACGTAACTGATCTGCCTTTTTCAGTAATTCCTATAGTAGTGAATGTCACTTTCATGGATCAGAGGACAAACGATTTCTATTCCGTATCTGAAACGGCTCCTGTCATCTTAAATATAACTCCAAGGCTTGCTCTTATGTCTTCATCATATGTACCAACGGCTGTTCTTCCTGGTGATAAATACGTAAAAATTACCGTTATACTAACAAACCCAACATCGAAAATTGTTGAAGATTGTTGTGCAGAATTGATTCTCCCTTCAGGAATCGAGCCAAGCTATGCGGGTTCAGGGAAAGTTTCCTTAGGAACAATATTACCAAATCATTATGTGACGGTCTCCTTTTATGTAAATATTCTAGAAGATATAGAACCTAAATTATATGACCTTATTCTCAATGTGACATTTAAGAATGGAAAACAGATCTTTGAAGTTCCATTACTAGTTAAGGAGAAAGCTCGATTCAAAATAGTTAACATTGAGCCAAAGACATTGCCGATAGGGGGCCGAGGAGTAAATTTCAGAGTTACAATTATGAATATAGCTAAGATAGACGCGGAAGCTGTATATTTACAATTAATGGGTGGGACTATTCTAAAGGGAGAAGTAGTAACGTACGTTGGAAAAATATCCGCAGGAGAGTTAGTTACAACAACATTTGTTATTGAAATCTCAGAAAATGCTCCTGAAGGATCAGCCTCTTTGGATCTTAAGGTCTCATGGACGCAGGAAGACAGAGTTTTATATGAGATATATAAACTCACGATATCCCTCAAAAGACCTCTCTCGCTCCCTCTATATGCAACTGCATCTTTCATCCTTTTAGGAGGTCTTGCAATTCTCCTAAGTATTCCTCTTGTTCGTTATATAAGGAGAATAAAATCATTAAGTGAGGCGTAAAGGAAGATGAATAAGAGATTCTTAACAATAATGATCTTGGTATTCTTAGCGATATCAGTTATAATCCCAGCATTTTCTCAGAAGTCATTTTGCAGGCAAAATATAACACCAAGAATAATAGGAAACGAGTTATCAGAAAAGAATATGGAAAATGAGAAATATTCTGAAATGAGTTTCTCGGTATCCTCTTCTACGGGTGACCAAACTGCTGGAATATATAATGGGACACTTGTAAGTGAATGGATTCTTGGTTCGGCAAAATCTGTCAATAAATTAGTAATGACTGCAGACGGTTATATTCTTGTTGGTGCTGACTTTGGGATTATAATGCTGAGTAAGCAGGGAGATTATAAGTGGGGAATTTTAACATTGTCAAACGTTACAAGTATCTCATATGGTGATATTAATGGAGATTTATCAGACGAAATCCTAACTGGATGCGAAGATGGGCTATTTCTGATTACTAATATCTCTGGATACATAATATCCTCTAACTATCTAGGCGAGAGAATTATTTATGTATCCATCTTAGAAATTGATGGCGACATTTCTAAAGAGTATATAGTCATATTAGCCAATGCTACAATATTAGCTCTGGATTATATGGATGGTCTCCTGTGGAAATACTTTGTAGGTGATGAAATAGTAGACACAGCGATATGCGATATTGACAACGATGGTAGAGATGAAGTTATTATTGGAACGCAGAGCGGATACATTTTTGCAATAAAGAACGGGGAGCTATTATGGAGTTTCTTCGCAGGGAATACAATTGGGAGTCTTCTGGGAAAAGATGTAAATGGAGATACGATTCCAGAAATACTATTTGGAACGTTAGATGGGTATTTATATAACTTAACAAATACTGGGAAGCTTTACAAGAAAATATATTTAGGTAAGCCGATAATATCCCTCTTAATTGATGATCTTAATTCAGACGGAAAAATCGAAATCGCCGCTGGTACGCAGACTGGTCATGTTTTTCTTCTGGCTACAAACGGTACCATTATTTATACAACTTTTCTTGGAGAAGAAATTCTTGGTATAAAATCGGCAAACTTAACAGCAGATAATTTTCTGGAGATAGTTATCAGAGGGAATGCAAGCATTTTTGGATTAAATTATTCTCTTTATCAATTATGGCAATATAGTGCTGTGGCTGAGGATTATTTAGCAGAGGACATAGATAATGATTTACAAAGCGAGGTCATATTGGGTGAAACAGATAATTATTTAGAAGTTCTGGAAAACGATAGTAACTTGAAATCCACTTATACTATTAGTTTAGATGCTTTTAATCATATTGTGGATGACGCAGATGACGATGGTTTATCAGAATATATAATAATTAATGAATACGGAGAAATAGATGTTATTAAGCATAATAAGACGATTGTAGCAAAAGAAAACATTAGTGAGGTCATAAATTACTGCCTAGGAAGCGATATTGATGATAATAGAATCATGAATGTAATTTTGGGTCTCAATAATGGAAGCTTAGTGGTGTATGAATACCCCTTAAATCTCCAATGGACCATAGATCTAGGATCCCCAATAAACCATATAATCGTTGATGATATAAATGACGATGGAAAACGGGAGCTTATAGTTAGTACAGTAAGCGGATCTTTTATTGTTAATGCCTCTGGTAGCATTATTAAAAACTATTTATCGGGCTATAACGTTACAGTATGCTCAATAGGAGACTCAGATTCTGACGGAACTAAAGAAATGCATTTTGGGACTAGTGATGGTTACTTGTACGTGCTTAATTACAGTAGTGCCTCTCCCGAATGGTCCTTAAACATGGGGCCTTCTGGTGTGAGAGTAATTAGTATATCGGATATTAATATCGCAATAGGTCTCTCCAATGGCACAATACTACTAGTAAACGGAACTACGAGGGAATTTATATGGAAGCAAATGTTATCTGGAGAAATAATCAAAATAATGTATGATGAGCACCACGGCAATATATTCCTGATAGCAATAAGCGAATATGAGGTAGGAATTTTAGATTATTCTACAGGAAATTTTCTCGCTAAGAGAGCATTCTTAAGAATTATTTCAGCTGATCTAAATGATTTCAACGGAGATTTGCGGAGGGATATCGCATTAATTGATGCTTATGAGGGTTTAATAATCGTAAATTCGGGCCTTAAAGTTCTATGGAGAGTTGAGTTACCAGAAATAAGATATGGATGCATTAATGCATATGATGTAGATAATGATGTAGTATCAGAACTTGTAATAAGCACAAGCCTCGGTACAGTCATAATTGATGCTACTCCAGAAATCTGGATTATAGAGCCCCAAGATAATTCATGGCATTCAACTAACAGAGTAAATATCACATGGAGCATGTGTGGTGTAATTCCATATAGATTCGAGATATATTTAAACGACCAGCTGATTGACACTATATACACAGCTTGGACGAGAAATTATACAATAGAAATACCATCTGATGGTTCATGGGCTATAACTGTAAAAGTACAGCCAAAAGCAGGTCATCCTAGACAAGCATCAGTAATTGCGCATGTTGATACATTAGCCCCCTTCTTAAACATTATTCAGCCTGAGAATGACACTTTTACCTCTAATAGGAATATAACTCTGATTTGGGAGGGGAATGATGAAGGCAGCGGAATAGATCACTACGAAGTAAGACTTGATTTAGGAGAATGGCTTAGTGTTGGTCTAGCGAATTCGTATGAGTTCACTAATTTAAATTATGGGGAACACATACTAGAAGTCGCAGCATATGATGTAGCGGGGAATGTTAACATTTCTAGTATAAGAGTGATTGTAGATTTTAAAGCCCCCGAGATCTATATAATCGAGCCGCTTAATAACAGTTTCGTTAATAAGTCAAGTTTCAATGTTACATGGGATTACGCGGAGGACTACTTAGATTACTTTGAGATAAGAATTGATAACGGAACACCAATAAACGTAGGAATGAATACTAGTTATGAACTCTACAATTTATCGGATGGAAAACACGTTATCGAGATCACGGGATATGACAAAGCAGAAAACAAAGAAAGAGTCATAATAGAATTCACCATAGATACTCAATCACCTCAACTTTGTCTTCTATCCCCCAAAAATAACTCTTACATCAATACCACCACCATCACTATAGAATGGAATGCTCTTGATGATCACCTAGATAAAGTCAAAATCTGGATTAACGAAACCCTATTAAACGAAACAGATGAAGCCTCTGGAGAAATAGAGATTACCCTTAATGATGGCTATTATAT
>JAHKLF010000104.1 GCA_029856615.1 Candidatus Njordarchaeota archaeon | reverse complement strand
CTCGCCATTTTCGGAGATCCCTCCAGTAAGTATTGTGAACAAGAACTCATTATCAGAGATATCCTCTAAAGTCTTTCCTTTTACAGCATCGATGATATTTTCCTTCCACATCTTGTAAATTTGCTCACATAATAGGTAAAGGTTCACTATATCATGCGAGAAAAATGCTTTCCAAGAGTCCATCTCCCAGTAGCGGAATTGGGAGGCCACCGAACATCCCAAGTTTAGAGCGGTTCAAAAATATACTAATAATAACGACATCATTTTAAGTATCTTAATCTTTACGGCTTTGTTTCAAATTTATTCTATACGACTTTTATTTTCTATAGAATGCACGATAGAACTTGCTAAATAGTATGCATAATGCTATATAATTACTAGTTTCATTCCAAAATTCTTTTTCCTTATCCTAGAATCCAAAATTACCCCAACACCCTTTTCACGCCTCCCAACACGTCCCAACGCTTGTATCAACGCGCTAATCATATCCGACTCCTCAATAGCCCTAGCCAACTCATAGAAATCCACACCATACTCCCGAGCATAAACCTTAACCATGCTAAGAAACTCGGGGCTTCGCGGTCTGTAGGGCAGACCAGTAATAACAAGTAATCGCAATGGCGCCCCAAGATCAACCTCAATACCTTCAGAGAACCTGCCGCGCAGCACGCCAATAACCGCATCCCCTCTAGCCTCCCTCGGATCCCTGCACACAGGAAAACCGAGTCTCTTTGATAGCTCTTGGGCGAACTCATAGCCTGGCGCTAATATTAATGCGGGCTTACCGATTCTCTCTATCAGCTTTCTAATCACGTAAGCATACCTATCATACTGCCTCGGAGTCCTCAACTCGCGCTTCGATGATAAATCCTCGACAACCACTCCGAGGATCTTCCTCTTCTCAGTCTCCCTAATCAGCCCCGGGATGACCTCTATCTCAGCATCAATACCCCTTGCGAATAATAGCCCGAATAACCCCGTGGGATATATTGTAGCAGACACAAGAATTATCTTCTTCACGCTCTCTAATCGCTTCCTAATAAGCCTTATCGGTGGAACAACCTTGAGCCTCTTCCCCTCTCCACGCAAAACAACTTCATCGCCATCGGTATCAACATAATCCTCGTACCTCGATAAGATCCCCGCATCCTCGATACTCATATCCTCTAACCTCATACTAGACAGCTCTCTCCCCCTCCTATACTCCTCTTCGCTTATCTCCGTAATCAAATGCATGAGGCCGTGGGCCTCATCGACCACCGCAATATCTAGTTTTCCCAGCATTTCCATGAGCTTGTCGTTTATGAAGAATGCCTGCGTGGCTATCACTATGTCGGCTTTCTCGGCTTCGCTTAACGATAAGTAGTACGGGCAGACACCATTACTTCTACCTATATTCATCAGCTGCTCCAGGGATTCCGGCACGCTCGGGAATTCTCTCACCCTTTTTCTGCGACTCCTCAGGGGACACTTGGAGTAATCACACCACTTCGGGAAGGGATCAGAGTCTGGAGGAGGATTCAAGCACAACCTAACCTTACCGACAACGGGAACAACCTTAACGGACACATTGGAAATCCTCAAAATCCTCCTGATAAGCCCCAACGCATAATCAACCTGAGAAATCGTCCTAAAGAAAACCCCCGTCCTCAAGCCCCGTTGCGCAAGCTCAACAGCACGGCACAGAACTATCGTAGTCTTGCCGCTGCCCGCCGGTGCCCTGATCATTACCAGCCTCTTCTCGCTATCCAGAGCATTCAGTATTCTCGCAACCACATTCTCATCAATGGAGAAGCCCCTTAAAACCTCTTGTATATTCATCCAGCCCAGCCTCCCATAGAGGTATAAAGCGCTCGCGTATCTCCCTAAGCTCGCCTTCAAACATCACCATCTTGGATAGAACGTAGTAGTCGCCCTCCTTGAACACCCTGTACTCAAACTCGCTGATCAACCGCATCGCTGGGTTCCGGGAGAGCCAGATTATACCCTCCCTGCGGTTTAGTATCGGCAACAAGGACTTATGCCAGACCTCAGAGTTCACAATCACCAAGCCGCAGAAGCCGAGTAGCACCGCGGCTATTGCGGTGATCATCGCCGCCTGCCCTAGTTGCTGTATGTCTACGAACACTTTTCCCCGCAGCCTCCGCCTTTCTCTTGACAGGACTCCCCACTCCAGCACTTCCCTTAGAGCCTCCGTCTCCCTTCCGACGAAGGGTATTTCCTCGTCCCTCATTAGTTCCTCGGATCCGCCCATTAGTGTGCTTAGTATGCTTGGCGCGTACCGATCGCCGATCGTTGTCGCCGCGATCACCCTGCTTAGTTCCTCAAGCTCGTAGTGTGTGAATGATCCGAACGGTATCCTCTCCTCGTGGCTGAATCCCATTTCGAGTATCCTCCGGAATCCCTTTGAATCAACCCAGCAGACCTCATCGAAATTGTTTGCGATGAATACTGGAAGCCTATAGTCGATCTCACCGTAAACCAGAACCCTTTTGAGCGGGAGCATAACCATGCGGTCGCCGCCGAGAGACATGCCTATGGGTAATCCCAGCTCCTTCTCAATTGGGATGAGCAGGGAGATTATAATTGATTCCTCGAAGAGCCCCAGGGCTTCGTCCTCGCTCACAATTTTGAATCCGAGTGTCTTCAGCAGGGACTTAGCCTTGCGGTAGTTCTTTTCTGGGACGGCGATTCCTATTTTTGCCTGCCTCACGAATTGTCTCACGGAGGCTTTTGATCCCGATTCTTGGACGGATAATCTGGGGCTGTAGTCGACGATTACTCTTCCTCCCAGCTGTGCTGCTGTGATTTTTAGTGCTCTTCGGTAGCAACTCGTCTTCAAGTCCTCCGGTGAGATGTATATCTCCTTCATGATTATCCCCGCGTTATTTATGAGGGAAATAAGGAGAGTATTTCTCTGATTCTTTCTGCGTTTATACGGTACCTCCCCCTTCTCTCCCCATGTGTCTGGACTAGACCCATCCTCATTGCCGATTCGAGCCAGCGTCTAACGGTTCTCCAATCAGCTCCACAAGCCTCTGCTAGTTCATTAATAGAGAATTCCCTCAATCTTAAAGCACTCTCCATGAAGCACTTACTTCTACGGGAAAAAATCGTTGACAAATCATCAAATCTGCTGAGAACCTCGCTTACTTCCACACCAGCCTCCACGTGCTCCCTAGCTTGCTCGGACGCGCGCTCAGCGAGCACTTCCCCGCGTCTTTCACGCCTCACTTCCCCGGTCTCTCTCCTTTCTTCCCTCTGGAATAGCCTCCTGCTCCTTTCGTAGAGCTCTCTTACCTCGGGGGCGATCCGCATCATCTCCTCGTATATTTCTGCTACTCCGCTCACTTTTCCAGTGCTCGGCAAGGTGACTCTTTTCAGTGTTATCTCCCCTAGTCTCCCCTCTTTTATTTCCGTTTTTCCTCCTTTCAGCCACTTGTCTATGAAGTATGCTAGTCTGGGATCGACTTTCTTCACCTTGAAAATCTCTGAGATTTTCTCCGCCGTCTTCCTGCTTGCTCTTGGTATTGCGTATTTTGTTAGTATTTTGTCCGCTATCATCATCCAGATGGCTGTGTATGCTATGACTACAGGAATCATGTGTATTGGATCCGCCTTCAGCATTCCTAGGATTAGTGCTATTAGCAACGTGGTGACGGGTATTAGCCATGTTAGGTATAGGAGGGCTAGGAGCAGTGTCTTTCTCAAAATTTTGCACCACTCATAATAATACATATTATATTGAGTATAATTAATACAAAAACGTAATTAATACATGGTTTTAATCAATCACTATCTATAGCAATCCGCGGAAACATTAGGGAAACAGAAATACTTACGAGGGGAGTTCTATAACTACGCAGCACGCAGGGCGCAGAAAAATAAGAAAGCCAAATAAATAGCCGAATAATCGTCATCAATAAAACATTCTGTAGAGAACTCCAGAATTCTTTAAACGTATTCGCCGAATCATTCTGTAGCAGACTCCAGAAAAGACTTAAATAGTAATACGAATTCTGGAGCCCACAACAGAACATTTAAACGCACACAACAAAACACTCTGTTGAAAACTCCAGAAAAAGTTTAAATAGTAATACAGAATTCTGGAGCTGGCAACAGAACGACTAAACGAAGACATATAAAAAATCTGGAGAAAACTCCAGAAAACCCTTAAATAGCCCAAAAAACCAGAAATAATAGCGACATAATTCTAACGGAAAAATCCAGGCTCTTCCCCTCCTACCCAGCTCTCCTGCAAACCACGACCAAGGACACGAAACCTCCTTCTTCAGCATAGTGCACCTAGCTAAACCCAACAAAACCCCGCATCCGTCTCGTTCTCACCTTTCCCAACCTTTTACACCTTTCCATAAACGACTTCAAAGGAGGTGATGCCATGCACACACCTCGCAGAATAGGAATCCAGATACGCTCCATCAACCATAAGAGACGTGGATACCCCAAGATGACGACCCCAGGAAAACGAGGAAGCGGCACCGATACCGTCAAGCTGACATACCAGATACCACTGCCAGAAGAACTATACGACAAGGCGGAGAACTTGCTCAGAATAACCAAGAAATACGCAAACATAATCATAGCAAAACACTGGACGGAAGAGAACATAGAGGCCCTAGACGCCTGGAAGGGAAAGAAATATAGGTTCTTCGGCGACAAAGACTTCGCCGCCGGTCAATGCTACCTGCCATCGAGAATAAGAAGGGGAATCCTAGAGCTCGCTGGCGAGGTAATAGTGAGCCATGCGGAGAGGATGAGGACTTATAGGAAGATACTGGAAAATCTCAAAGCGGGCGAGGATCCGCTTAGAGGTGTGAAAAACATAGAGCTCGGCAGAAACGTGCTGAGGTGGATAACGAACATTGCGAGGAAAGGCTCAATACCGGAGAAGTATACGCACACCACGGTACCAGCCGTGAAATCCTCGGTGTTCCTCTATACTCCTGATGATGGGCAAGCCATAAAGATTCACTATGATGGGGAGAGCATAAACGTCCGCATCAAGCTCCCGGATAACGAGACCCCGGGCAAGAGCGATTGGAGGTGGTACAGCTTCAGGTATAGGGCTTATGAAAGACTCAGATCACTGCTGGACAACGGGGCAAGGATCAAGAAACCGAGGTTAAGGAGGATTCGCGTCTCGTCTGGTGTGATTAAGTATGTCCTTGATATTGTCTTAGAGGTAGATACTGTCTCTCTTAAGCAGAGAATAAGGAGATTCGTTGCGGTTGATTTGGGGGTTAGGAAGCTGGCTACTCTCGTCCTCATGGATGCGTGTGGCAATCAGCTGTCCAGGCCGATATTCGTTCGCTCTCCGCTGATAGGTAAGCTCGTTAAGATAAAGAGGAAGATCTCTGCCGTTCAGAGGAGGATTGCTAGGCTTAGGAGGAAGTTAGGTGACGCTCCTGGGAGGCTGGAGTATTATCGTAGGCTTAGGGCTGAGTTTGTTCATTGTTGGAGGAGGATTAGTAGGATTGTTAGGCAGATTCAGCATCATGTTTCGACGGTGATAGTTAGGTTGGCTGTGCTGTTCGGTGCTGATGCCGTGGTTTTCGAGGACTTGAGGAGTTATAAGCCGCCGAAGGGCAGGAGAGAGTTAAGTTGGATTCTGAGCACTGCATTTATGAGGAGGATCATAGAGCTTGCTGTTTATAAGGCTAGGAGGCATGGGATATCCGTCACGCTCGTTGATCCTAGGAGGACTTCTCGTTGCTGTCCTAGGTGTGGTGCCCTCGGCTTTCCCGTTAAGTCTCCTCGTGATTTGGAGGCATGTGAGTCTGGTGGCTTCTTTTATTGCCCTCGCTGTGGGTTTATGGGTGATAGGGATTATGTTGGTGCTTTGAATGTTGGGAGGGCTTTTGTTATGGGTGGCCGCCTTGTTGAGG
>JAHKLF010000103.1 GCA_029856615.1 Candidatus Njordarchaeota archaeon | reverse complement strand
ATACTTATGAGTTACATTAAAGCATGATGATCTTAGATTAGAAGTCTTAGATTAATCGCACTATAATGCATACGAGTCATGTAACTAAAACAGAAAACTAGTACGCTAAAAATGCTAAAATAAGTAGTGAAATTCTGCGGAGAAAATGAAAAATTTTGAAGTTAAGAATATTAGCTAGAATTGAACATCTATAAACAGCCATCATAAGCCAAACGTTGAATTATTTAAGGTTGTTATCGTATGAAAAAGGATTCTTCAGGATACATCTATCTCGCTCTTTGTATCATCTTTTGGGCTTCAATACCCGTTGCTTCTAAGAAAATATTAGTCGAATTAGACAGTCTGCAGATGCTCTTTTATTCTACAATCTTTTCATTCATTGTATTAGGTTTCATTCTTCTAATTCAGAAGAAGCATAAAATAATGAGGAGATACTCAGGAAAAGATTATTTTATTATGGCTCTCTTGGGATTTCTCGGCACGTATCTCTACTATGTATTACTTTATAAGGCATTTGAATTAACAACGGCGCAAGAGGGTTTTATTTTGGCATACACTTGGCCAATATTGGTTTTATTACTCTCTTTTATCATTCTCAAGGAAAAAGTGACTTTAAGGAAAATTTTTGCAGTCTTATTAAGTTTCTTTGGAATCATAATAATTGTTACTCAAGGCAAAATTTTCTCTCTCACCTTTACTAATCTCCCAGGAGACCTCCTCGCGCTTTTGGGAGCATTTGTTTTTGCTCTGTTTTCAATCTTAGGTAAAAAGTACAACTACGATAAGACAATCAGCGCCTTTGTATATTTCTTATCAGCATTAATTTTTACAGCGATTTCAGTTCTTATTTTTTCTCCTCTAAGAGCTCCTTCGCTAACTATATGGATTTTACTACTGTACAACGGTATCCTTGTGAACGGGATAACTTATGTTTGGTGGTTTAAAGCACTTGAAAAGGTTGATACACATATAATCTCAACCGCTTTATATTTAACTCCTCTTATCTCATTGATATATATCTGGCTATTTTTGAATGAGAAAATATTACTTAGTTCTGTGATTGGGTTAATTGTGATTGTAACCGGTATTTTGATTCAATCCTATAGCGATAGAATTACTCCAACCACATAAGATTTTACGCAATCAAGCAAAGTTCTTGTCATTTAAATATACATGCTATGTGGTTACCTATTTCCTTGCCTTAGGTCTGTAATGCTTGTTAATGAAGCATTACATTCCTCAAAAGAGTTCATCTTTAAAGGAATGGAGTTTCTTAATGATTAAGTTGCTCGTGATCATCTGAGTGAGAATTTTAAGAATTATTCTAAGCTACAGTAATTGAATCAGCCTTACTATTTTGAAGTTGCATTAAAAAATTCTTTTTTAATCTAAAATAGTCCTGAGTAGAGATCTGTCCCGAGTTGAATTTCTCCTCGAGATCGCGTAATATTTCCCGTATCGCTTCTTCTTTAAAATTTTTAGAATTTTCTGTTGAATTACGCTGAAGATTAAATGACTGGTTATCAAATTTATCTGATTTCTTTTCAAAGATTATGTTCCGTAATTTCTCTATTTTTAGAAGCACAATTTTCTTAGTCTCTATGAGTTGCGATCTGAGCCTTCTTGTCGTTGGTTTAATGGCTTTTCTTTCGATTTCAAAGGAGTTAACCTGAGAACTATATTCGGTAAACCGCTTTCCTATATCAAGCTCCTGAATAATTTTATGAACAGCATCTATCGGTACTTTTATACATATCTCTTGACCATCTATAGTCTCAATGATTAGTTTCCGACTAAGTAAGCCTTTCTTAGTTTTGATGTTTCTTACCTCTTTAAGCGACGCTAGCCGTTTTTTTCGCTTCTTTTTAACATCAATTAGAAAGAGGTCATTAGAGGTTATGATTAGATATGAAGATGTATTTACATCGATAATCCTTATAAAGCTTTTTTCAGCCGAGAATATTATGCTTTGATCAATAGACATTACATCATTTACTTTCTTACGCATCTTTTTATAATTAATTCGAAACTCTGGGTAATCTTTAATTACATCTCTTAATTTTTTCGCATACTCACTTATTTTGATCTTTAAATTCTCTATCACATCAGTTATTTTGGATAGTCTTGCAAATCTCGCAGTCTCTTTAAACTCACGAAGTATATAATCTGTCGCATTGGTAATGGACATTTTAATTAGCTTCAGAGTTTCTTCTATTTCGTCTATTATATCCCCCAAATAAACATACTTATTTATGATCCATGAAATTACCCATTTGTCGATTAATATTCCGAGTGAACGATAATAATTTAGTTTTAAGGCTATTTTATCTAATTTACTAAGAAATTTATCGATATACGTACGCAGAATATCAATACGCTTGAAGATATCATATAGATGAATTTTAATCTCGTTTAACATATTGTCATAAAGCATCGTGCTATTATGTCCGCAAAATGGACATACTTTGATATCTGATTTATTCCTTGGATAAATAACATCTAAATGCGAGTTGTCTCTCGCAAAAATGCTTTCGCAATCTCTGCAATAGTAAATGCTTATGGCTTCCCTTTTATTACTGTGTTCCTCCAAAAGTATATCCCTCCGAATTCCAGAAATTACTTGAAAAATCAATAGAGACGCTTATAAAGAGCATCATCGAATTAAAAAGCGGTGATATTATCCTTGTATTTTGCATTATTTTACGATATCTCTAAATACTAAAATATGGAAAAGATTATTAGGTAACCCTATATTGGAAAATCACTAGTGTATAATCTTATTTTTGTGAAGGTGAAAAGCATGTCAGAAGATATCTCAGGCGATGTAAAATACGTTCCTATAAGCAAAATAAAGGAGGGGCATTATATCGTAATCGAAGGAGAACCGAGTAGAGTAGTATCAATCTCAAAAAGCAAGCCTGGAAAACACGGTAGTGCTAAAGCGCGAATAGTCGCTGTGGGAGTTTTTGACGGAGTTAAACGTACTCTTATAAAGCCGGTGAGCGATAAAATTCCAGTTCCTATTATTGAAAAACGCGAAGGTCAAGTGATAAATGTCTCTGGAGATATTGTTGAAATAATGGATTCTGAGACTTATGAAGTACTTGAGATGCGAATGCCTGAAGAAGAAACATTAAGAGATAAAATTGAGCCAGGAATCTACGTGGAATATTGGGTTATGCTAGGCAAGCCTAAGATAGTTAGCCTGAAAAGAACTCGCGAATAAAACAAATAAACTTCTTATCAAAACTAGATAGGGCATTGGTGTCTAAATTGTCGTCAGAAAGCAGAGAGGAGGCCATAAATAAGCATTTGAAAGCCGCGGAAATCGCTAAAACTATTAAGACACAGCTTTTACCAAACATAGTCTCGCCTAATGCCAATTTGCTGGTGATAGCAGAGACAATAGAGAAGAAAATAAAAGAATTAGGAGGATTACCCGCATTTCCAGTAAATATTTGCATTGGTCATGTCGCAGCCCATTATACGCCTCTTAAAAATGAGAAAACCACTATCCCGGATGATACAATAATTAAGATCGATTTTGGTATCCATATAGATGGGTATATTGTGGATACCGCTATTAGTTATTATTTCGGCGAGGAAAATGAAATAAACGACATGATTATAACTGCAAGAGAAGCAGTCAACATTGCAGTTAAAAAAATGAAACCCGGAGTTAAACTCTCTGATATAGGTAGTACTATCGAAGACTTTGTAAATGATCGGGGATACAAAGTTATAGAAAATCTTAATGGTCATCTACTTGAAGAATATAATTTGCATGGTGAAAAAGAAGTTCCAGTTTCATCAAGAGTGGCTGCTACTGGGATAGTGGAGAAAGATGAAGTCTATGCCATTGAAGTTTTCGTAACAAATGGCGAGGGATGGGCAAGATCAACTGATGATATAAGAATTTATAGCGTAATAAGCAAACTTCCGAAGAGACTACCTATTCATGTGAAAGCCGCTAGAGAGATATTGAGAGTGCTTATTAGAGAGAGAAAAGAATTACCGTTTACGCCTCGATGGTTATTGGATAGATTTAACGAAGCTGAAATTCGCGTAGCAATTGCGACACTTGAAAAAGTAGGCATATTAATTCCATATCCAGTTCTTATTGAAAAAGAGGGGAGTATAGTAGCTCAGGCAGAAGAGACCGTGATAGTTACATCAGATGGGGCAAAAATTATAACATAATTAGTCCTGATTAATAGTTTTCATAGTAATTGGAACAAGTTAATAATTTTAAAAGAAACCTTTGAGTCCATCCATTAATAACTAAGAAACTTTCATCCATGAAAATTTAAATAAGTTTTTAAGCTCAAATCAACCCGACAATAGTTTATTGTAAGATGCTCTCAATAGAAGGGTGGTTGACCATGACTATATCTAAAGCGAGAGAAGCGGAAGATCCTTTAAAAGTAGGCATAGTCTATATTTATGCGTCCAAGAATAACACTATTATCCATATAACTGATGCCACTGGTGCTGAAACGATATCGAGAAAATCCGCTGGGATGTTCACAGACGCTGATCGAAATAAACCGCAACCATATGTAGCTATGTTAGCAGCACGAGCTGCGGCAGAAGAAGCACGTGCCGCTGGTATATCCAGAGTAATCGTTCGAGTACGGGGACAGGGAGGGAATCGCTCTCCTCAACCAAATAATCGGGCCGCCAGCGCAGCTATTAAAGCACTAGTTCGTTCTGGACTTAAGATTATTGCTATTGAAGATGTAACGCCGATTCCACATGATTCGATTAGAAAACCAGGGGGCAGAAGAGGAAGAAGAGTCTAGGGGTGGTTTCATTGGGTCGTCGTGCTCGTGTAAAGAAAAAACGTTATTGGATTACTGTATATGCTCCAGAATTACTTGGGGGTTTAGATCGCCCCTTAGTTAAGGTTCTATGTACTGACCCAACTGATCTGATTAATAGGGTTGTTCTAGTTAAAGGGTTAGAGTTCACAAGAGATTTTGAAGACCGCGGTATGAATCTATATTTTCGAATCACTAAGGTTACTCCTGCGGGAGCTTTTACTACTTTGATTGGACATGATTATGCGCGAGAAATTATTACATCTAAGGTTAGGAGAAGAATGTCCAGAGTCGAACTCATCACTCGTGTATACACTAAAGATGGTCATCGAGTAAAGATAAGTGTCCTAGGCATGACAGCACATAGATGCAAACAAGTTCACAAGTCTCTAATAAGGAAAATTTTCGATGAATTCTTACGCGAGAAAGCTAAAGAATACAATTATGAGGAATTCATTTATAATTTGGCTATTAGGAAGACATGGCATGCTGAAATGATTAAACGCGCAGGGAAAATTTACCCATTAAAAGAGTTCTTAATATACAAAAGCCGAGCAGAAACTGTACTCGTACCCGCTGATGAGATAGAAACCGCAGTTGAGGGAAAAGGAGAAATCGAAAAGCGCGCTGAGACTCTGATTACGAAAAAATAGATAAAATATGTTTACAGCTGATATCATCTGGCTCTAAAATTTCTTTACCATTATTATCTCAATATATGATACTCTATCAATTCTACCTTCGGGATTTTTTAGAGTGTCAGTACCTATATTGATAGATTCTACATCAATCAGCTTTCGTAGATATCTTGTTCTGAGAACCTCCGCTATATCAACTGCTTTACTTATACTCGCACCTCGCGCTGAGATTCTTATTTTTTTAATCTCTTGATTAAGGAGAAAACTTATAGCAGTGACTATATATGTCATAAGAGATTTTTTCCCAACAAAAATTGTCGGAATTTCCTCTGCCATAATTTGTTCCCTCATTCGATTTTTCGGTAATTGTGTTAATGACTATGTAAATTTTTATTAACTCTTATTCTAAATGGATAATGAAATTTTTAGAAACTATAATCAAAAAAATTAGCTTAAAGTCTCAAAAACAACGAGTTTTTACAAAATCCTTAAAGTGTAGATATATATGTGGCCGCATTGTTACTCAACGTAAGCGCCCATTTCCTTCAGTGTATTATCTATTACACGT
>JAHKLF010000102.1 GCA_029856615.1 Candidatus Njordarchaeota archaeon | reverse complement strand
GTGTTATGTTAAGTCTTCTGCGGAGAAAATTAAAATTTAATGCGCATGCCAGTGTTTCCCGTATCAATGGATACCACGCAGATGGATTTTCCCCAAGATCAATTAGGAGATCCACTAGAAAGGTTTTCATTCGAAATAAATGTAATCGACGTACGCTAGCTCTCTTTAGAGCAGATAGGTCATATCTTGATGGTACTTCTCCTATCATAATATTACCCTGCAACTTTATTTTCGATTTTGTTTATGATAAATAGAAATATAATGTGAAATAAAACAAAAGAGTCCATGAATCTCCAAAAAAATGCAAAGAAGAGAGGCATGAATGCATGTTTGTGTTAACAATTTTATTATGTAAGGAAAATCTCTATCATATTAACATTACGTTAGGTTCAAAAAGCAAGGTTCCAGAAGGGAATTATACAGAAAAATTAATGTGGTGTATCACTCTAAATTTCTCAATATACAAGAATACATAAATAGCGAGGAACATTAAATGGCGCTTAAATTTAGAGCTAAAATTTTTCTTGCGCGAGTAGACGAGATAAAGAATTTAGTGAAAGAACTTAAATGTAATTTGGATCCAACAGCTTTCCTGATACTTTCATCGATTTTGGACAATATAAAAGAGAGGAATAGAATAATAGAAGTACTAAGAGAGAAAGCAGGGAATATTGATATACTAACATCAAAGGAGATCCTTAGAATCCTCATGGGTCAGATACCTAGCAGAGAAAAAATCGATAAGAATAAAATTCAACCATTAGTGACTGAGACGCGTAGAGAGAAAAATCAGGGAAAAATTCTCTCTACAAGCGCATTTTCGACGCTTACTGAGTATATAGTACCACTGAATGAAGATAAAAGCATAAAGACGGATGCTAAATTAAATGATCTACGTTTAAGAGAAGAGATCAAAGCGGATATAAATTTAAATATCATGGAGGCGCAATCTACAATCGAAGCACATTCGGGATATGAGATAGAGGAAGCGGTGTCTATTGGTCCAGAAGATCAATTTGATTTTGAGGTAATACTTTCTCCTAACGTCATAAGAATTAACGATTCTGTAGAAGCATTTCGTAAATTGTTTATCAATAGATATAGCACCTTTGTGAAGATTTTCCTTAAAAAAGGGCTAAGAAATGTTACAACAACTAGTGGCGTGATGAAATCAGGTAAGGGTGAGTATCTAATTATTTTAGTCAGAGAAAAATTTGTGACAAAAACAGGAAATGGACTGCTAATTGGAGAGGATCTGGAGGGAGAAATTAGAGTTCATGTACCTTTGTCTGGACTATTAGCAAGAAAATTTAAGCATATATTATTAGACAGCGTTATAGCCATCAAAGTTAAGAAAGCATCCAAGGAATATTGTGTTGCCGAAGATATTATCTTTCCAGATATTCCACATATAAGAGAAAGAGCCCGAGCACGACAACGAGTGAAGGTAGCTTTTTTGTCAGATATTCATATAGGGAGCAAAGTATTTCTCAAGAATGCCTTTATTAATTTTATAAAATTTCTGCGCGGAGAAATAAAAGATAAAAAGTTACAACTATTAGCTAAAGAGATAAAGTATGTCATAGTAAATGGTGATTTAGTAGACGGTGTTGGTGTTTATCCCGATCAAAGAAAGGAATTAAGGATTGTTAATATATACGAGCAGTATGAGCAAGCTGCTAAATATCTTTCCCAAATCCCCAAAAATAAACTAATAATTATTATTCCTGGTAATCATGACGCTGCAGGAAAATTTGTCCCACAGCCTCCGATTCCAGAGGAAATAGCGGGAGCATTATATGATCTACCAAACATCAAAATTTTGGGTAATCCAGCACTAATAAAGCTACATGGTGTCAGAATTCTCTTATATCATGGTTACGGTCTAGAAAATCTGGCAGCGGAAATAGGAATTGGACTAGAAAAACCGACAAGAATTCTTATCGAAACTTTACGTATCAGGCATCTCATGCCAGAATGGGGCAGAATACCTATTGCTCCCATAGTTAAAGATTATCTCATCATAGAAGAAGTGCCCGACATTTTAGCAACAGGTCATCTACACATAGCAGACGTTCGAATAACAAAGGGTGGAATCCTCCTCATCTCATCAGGTGCTTTTCAAGGACTTACATCCTGGCAAAAACAATTGGGAATCAAACCAACATTAGGTATTGTACCTATAGTTGATTTAAGTACATACGAGGTTAGTATTATCAAGTGCCATGACGCGGGGTGCGAGTTAATAGCTGGCGGTTAATGTTTTATAATCAAACTTCATAAATATTCATTTCTCTGGAAGAGGAATCTCAGAAAGCGTTGTATATATTGGTCCATGCGGAGTAAGCGTGCTCTTCTTTATTCTTATAGATCTCACGTAATATTCTCCTATCTCGATGTCTTGATTTGCGTTGATAAAGTTTTTAAGCGAAGCGTTGAACCTTTTCACACGAGCTATTGTTATGTGAGGGTGAAATTCTCTTTCTTCTTTACGGAATCCTAGTTTCTCTAATGCCTCAGAAATTTTTGTTGCGAGACTAATAATTTTTTCTCTATTTTTATCAATGCCGATCCACACTACACGCGGAGCTTTCATAGAAGGAAATGCCCCTATGCCCTTTAATTTTATTTCGAATGGATGCTCCTCTTGAGAATATTTCCTTACGACATCGAGTATTATATCTAGATCCTTAGGATCAATTTCCCCCAGAAATTTTAGTGTTATATGGAGGTTCTCGGGTTCAACTAATTTTAGATGAGCACCACTGGCTTTGAGCGTTCTTTCTATTTCAATGATTCTTGTGACGAGGTTTTCATCGTCTATATCAATTGCTATGAAAGTTCTCATTAATTTACACCATAATTTACCTATCATTTAACGAAAATCTGTACCTATTATATTCTTGAAATTTATTGTGATTTTTTCACATATTTTTGGAAAATTAGAAAATTTTGGAAATATTCCGAATATTCCACATAATCGAAAAATTTATAAAGTTCGTAATATATATTATAATCGAACTCCTTCCTAAAAGGTGTAAAATATGGCCGAGAAGCCACTACCTCTACAACCTCTAAGAAGATTTCTTGAAAAAGGAATCGCCTCCAAGGAGATTAGAATCTCAGCAGAAGCACTCGAAGCAACACGAGACATCATTCAGGAATTACTGGTAAGGTTGGGTAATCTAGCTAAGAGAATAGCTGAAGGAAAGAAGAGAAAGACAATAAAGAAGGACGATATTGAGCAAGCATTCACAGAGTATTTCCTACACAAATAGATGGTCTTCTTCTTTTTACACCGTATTTTTTATTTTCTTTTTTTTCTTTAGAGCTTGACGCGAATGACCTTACCCCCCGGTGCTTCTTCTTTCCATATAATCCCCTGATACGAGTATATTTCTACTTCTAAATTCTTCCAACATCTAATAGGTAATCCGGCTTTCATACACAAGTTATCCAAAAAAGTCTCGACATCCCAACCATATTCGATGGGAACCTGAGGTAAAAGAGTGCCAGAGAAAACTCCATATTTGAGCAGAAGCCCATCACGTCCAATGACTATTTTGTCTAAATATTCCTCTGGAGCATCTACCTCTATTTTCTTAGGAGGTGTTAGCACGGTTATCTCCACGATTATGCTGTTCATCTCCTCTAATGAAACAGGGGGGAAACGTGGATCCTCAGTAGCTGCTGCTATTGCAGTCTCAATTGTAGCTTCAATTAAAGGTTTAATTGGATAGATGTATCCAATGCAACCTCGTAATGTTTCATGCCTCTTAACGAGTTTATTTAGTGTCACAAAAACCCCGGCTTTCTCTAATAAGATTTTGGGTGTGTTTTTTGGGATAGGGATTTTAATTTTTTCTCGTAGATAGCTACTTATAGCTAAACGTGCAGTCTTAACTAGGAATTCTCCATGATAATCTGTAAGTTTATCAGCATTTAATGGCATTTATTCTCCCTCACATATGATTTTTCATAGAATATTCTACAATCAGAATATGAATTAAATTTACCTTATGCAGAAATTCATCATGATAATATTTCAAAAAAAGGCGGAATAGACCCTAATCTCGCGAGGAGAAGTTAATTGATAAGATTCGGCATTAAATACATAGAGAGCCCTAAACTAACTTCTTACTCATATATGGTCCTTCCTTATGATAACCTAACATTTTATAATAATTCCTGACTCCTATGCCTGATATCACAACAATTTTACGAGCATCGAATTCTTCACGAGCGATTTTTTCAGCTTCTTTAAGTAGTCTTTTTCCATATCCTCTGTGCTGCCATGCCAGTCTTCTTCTTTCTCCGAGAGGGACTAAAGGTCCATATACATGTAATTCACGAACAATCATTGTATTAGAGTCTATTTCCGGGCGATGAGCTAATTCTGATGGTTTTCGTAATCTTAAGAACCCTATGATTATATCGTTCTTTATGTCTTCAAATGAAAGGAAAATTTCTTCTCCTCCCGAAGCAGTATACCGCCGAGATAATAATCGGATTTTATTATCATCAGGTAAGAGACCATTCTTTATAAGATTTAGACCCGCTTCTCGACATCTTATGCATCTACATCGCCACCCCTTCCTTTCCATGTATTTTTGCACTACCTGTCTTAAATTGCCAATGCTGTATCCTGCATCTACGAGATATACTGGTATATCTCTCTGTACTCTTTGTATTCGCACCCAAGGTGGAATCATCTTTTTTATCCTTGCGAGAATGTTGATTAACGTTTCTTCCGAATAAGGTTCATATTCCTTATGTATCCACATATCATATAATTTGGTCCCTTTTATAACAGCTGTGGGGTATATTTTTAGCATATCTGGTCGTAAATCGGGATCACTAAATAGTTTAATAAACATCTTCACATCAGTTTTAGGATCCGATAATGGTAAATTAGGCATCATGTGAGCTACTATCTTAAATCCTGCATCTCTCGCTATTCTAAAAGCTTTTTTGGTATCCTCAACAGTATGACCTCTTTTTATAAATTTCAAGATTTCATCATATAACGTCTGGACGCCTATCTCTACACGCGTTGCACCATAAAATAGCATCTCGTCAACATATCTCTCGGTGCAAAAGTCTGGTCGTGTCTCAATTGTTAATCCGACTAGTCTGTACTTTGCGTTCTCTAGCATTTCTTGTAGTTCTAATAAAGTTTTATTTGGATATTTTTTGCCTAATAGCCCCTCATATATTCCCCGTATAAACCACTCTTTATACCTTGGAGGCGCGGCGAGGAACGTGCCTCCCATTATGATGATTTCTATTTTCTCTGCATTATGACCGATAGCTTCTAATTGGTTAATCCTATACCGCACCTGCTTATAGGGATCGTAACCGAGCTCATATGCTCGTCGTGCAGCGGGTTCATGACCAGTGTAAGACTGAGGCGTTTGAAATTCGCTTTTAATTCCTCCGGGGCAGTATATACAATGACCGGGACAAGGTAAAGGTTTTGTCATCACAGCTATTACTGCGACTCCTGAAATTGTGCGCACAGGTTTACTTTTAAGCGAGTCCTTAAGATTTTGTTTGAGATGAGGTGGCAATTTATCCAAAATTTCGTAGTCTTTAGGTAGTCTTGGAAGTCTATAGGTACGGGCAAGTTTTCTCTTGAGGATATGAATATCTTTCTTTGTAATGTCTCCTCGCGAGGTAATTATTTCTTGAAGTCTAATGCATAAGTCTTGGAAATATCTCTCGGGTATCTCATGCATCTCTATTACTCCTTCTAGTATGTATATTATTGAGTGATGTTTTATACATTATTGACTTCAGAGAAGTGATTATTCACATATATAAGTGTAGAAGATGGAATAATGGGATGGGGAGGGGGGCGGGATTCGAACCCGCGACCTCGGGATCCACAGTCCCGCGCTCTTCCGCTGAGCTACCCCCTCCATGCATGCTAATTTAAGTAAGTTAAATTGGTATTCTTCTATCTCCTATTGATATCAAAATATTCTATGTACTAGATGAAAGGTTTTATATCTTTTACGTTTTGCAAGGG
>JAHKLF010000101.1 GCA_029856615.1 Candidatus Njordarchaeota archaeon | reverse complement strand
GATAACATCATATTCCCCAGTGATCTCATATACTGCTGTCAATGTTCCTTCTTTTATTGTCATGTCAATCAAGTCATTCAATTTGCCAGGCTTTGCTTGTATCATTATTATGGCTGATAAGTTATATCCGAGTATTTTGTAATTAAGAAGCGGTACGAAAGCTCTAATAATGCCCATTTCCATCATTTTTGAGATCCTATTTTTGACTGTAGCGGGCGCTTTATTAATTTTCTCCGCAATATCTTTGTATGGCATCCTTCCATCAATTTGGAGTAGTCTTAAAATTTCTTTATCTATCTCATCGAATTTTGGCATATTAAACACACTTTAGCAATATTTTGTACTCATTTGAAACATTTACAATAAATTCTTACTAAAATGAATTTAATTTTTTTGATAATGAACACGTTTACTAAACAATATTAGATTGTTAATAAAAATAAGTTTAAGAAAATATATCTTGAAAAGTGCCATGTTTCAAATGTATTACTTAGTTAAAAATATCTAAGATAATGGATGTAAGCGATGATGAAAGCCCAGCAAGCAGATTATTATGAAGACACAGCCCGATACTGAGTTATGCTTAAGAGGTGCCATTCTTAATGAAAAAATTTTATGGTCGAGAAACAATCCTTAGTGCCATCATAAAAGCACTATCAAGAGAAAAATGCTTAGTAATTACGGGAATGCGAGGAGTGGGGAAAAGCTTCTTCTTAGAATTTTTAGCATCTAGGTTAAAATTATCTAAGAAGTATCTTCCAATATTAATTGACAACATTATGGGGATATCTCTCTCTATACAATTGAGAATTACCCTTCACAGATTACTTATATCGATAGAAAATGGAGATCAAAACAGAGAAACATTGTCGATACAGCACACCATTGAAAAAATAAGAAAGAAAACGGGTCTTATACCAGTTATTCTGATCGATGACGCTGATGACGCTGACGAGAAAGAAATCCAAGACATTCTTAGAAAAATCCATCAGACTAAAGCTAAAATAGTCCTAGTAGGAGTTTTCCCAGTATGTAAATGTAAACATTTTATCCTCAATCCATTGGATCGAGAGGCTTTCCATAAGCTATTAAGAGATAAATTGTCCAATATGATAACTGATGATGGTATCAATAGATTATATGAAAGGTTAGGTGGTATTCCCCTGTATTTAGAAGTTCTACTGCCCAGAATCACAGAGATGACCAAGTATAAAAAAATGCCTTTGGAGCGCTCTATAGTTGATGATATTATCAATGAAAGCGTAACTCATGGTGCACTTAGAAGCGTTCTAAAAAATCATCTCAGAAGCTATGTTTCTCTCTTTGGGGATTATTTAGTAAAATTGTTGACAGACAATATGATAAAAAATGAGGAACTAATTAAGCGCATTATTGCATCGGGATTAGCAAGCCTAGAATCTGGAAAACTTGTAATAAAAGACCCTCTCCTTCGGGATTTCTTAAATTCTAAACAAAAAAATGAAAAAGACTATCTAATTTATGCATCTGCTAGGAAGAAGTCTAGAGCAATCCAAAAATCAGGGTTAACGTTCATTGATAATAGTCTAAGATTCTTTCATAATGAGACTTTAATCAATATATCAAATGATCCAACACCTAATTTAATTGAAAAACTCATAAAGATTAGTAAGGTTTTGCATGCAAAGAAGACACTCCTAATTGTGCCAAAATCAAAAGCAACGAAAAGTTTGCTAAAAAAAGCTCATGCGCATGGAATTAAAGTTCTCCAATTAGAAAACAATAAAAACTTTTATGAAGAGGGGCTAAAAAAAGCAATGATCAGTCTGGAGCATTAAGAGACTCTACAAAATCTCTCACAGTTTCCATTATTATAACCTTCTCATCTTTAGTTAAGCTTTTTTCGAATAAAATCCTCTTTAGAATAAATTTTCCTCGCTCTTTCGAGTAGTCTATCTCGAAAGATGCAACAACTTTTCCGCTCATAATGATGTCCTCGGGGTTGTCTCTTTCACTTATCTCTAATACTTCAAACCAAAGTCCTTCTTTAGTTCCCCTAATGATATACTTTTTCTCTTGAAAACTACTCAATACACCACCCACTCTGAATAATTTAAAATTTATAAACAATGAAATATTCCTCAAAATTATGTCTAACAAAATTGATATTAAATGTATAGGTGTAACTAATGCTAAAAGGCATCGTTTTTAAGGGAGACATACTCTCAATAAAAGCTATGGATATTGATGATATTCTAAGCGACGAAACATGCGCTGTCATAGTTGATGACAAAAACAGAGAAATATATTTATGGGTTGGAAAATCAGCCTCAGTACAGGATAAATTTAAGGCTGCAAGAACGGCTCAGATGCTCAATTGGAAATTTTTTGGCGGTGCCGCGAGGATAGTCCAGGATCATGCGAAGATAAGAACAGTTCTTGTTAAATATGCTCGAATCGATGAAGACATACCCACCGCGGAAATAAAAATGATAATTGGATGAAAAACAATGAAAATACATAATTGAATTCCTAATTTTTAAACCAATAATATAACGATGCATAAACAGGGCAACAGTAAACTTTATAAGACTTTCTGTGAATAGTAAGATATTCTTATCAGAGAAGGACGGGTAGCGCAGTTGGTAGCGCGCCGCCCTTGCAAGGCGGAGGCCGCGGGTTCAAATCCCGCCCCGTCCACCACTTTCTGATGTTTTGCCCTAATTCCCCATGCCAATATAATTTCTAATCCCTTAGCTAAGCTACTCGAATTCATCTTTACGCTCAATAATCTCATTAGTATATTGTAAGAGACTATATACCTCCTCTAATTCTGATTCTTTAGATACAGCTTTAATGATCTTATCTATAGTCATGTTTATTCTCGTAAAAATTCGTTCTGCTTTATCCTTATGAGTAATTGCTTGCCTCTTAGTCGGTGTTTCTAGAATTATAACCCCCGTATTTGGTTTTATGATAATTCTTTTTTCTCCTCGTTCTAAAACTGCTTTTCTGTCACCATCAACTGATAATTTTATATTATTCAGTATAATCTTTCTCTTTTCTCCCTCTAATATTATCTTCTTTCCATTTACTACGTGAATTGTCCCTCTCTTACTCACTTTTATGCGTTCTTTGTTCGTTTTAATCATATAAACTTCTGGCTTAATTTTAATCCAGATTAATCCTCTTTGAGCGTCATTGAGAACCGCATAAATTTCACGCTTGAAGATTACGGGATTCTCTTCGATAATCCTCATAGGACCTATTTTTATTACTCCGCCTTCAGGACCATCGATTATTGTTAGAGCCCCCACTCTTACGTAATCTGTTTCCCCTTTTTCGATGATTTCTAGGAAAGGCATTTTTATAATCGTCATGTTTATTACATGTCGCATTAGAGTTTTTAATAGTCTATTGGCATCCCTAATTAACAATTCCTTTTGTATTCCCAGATATCTTAAGTCAAAATCTTCAACTTTTTCTGCCTCGCTAACAATACTACAAATTACCTCTAAATCGTAATTTGAGACGATTATTCCACTATTAGCTGTCCCTAATATCCTCTTCATTGGTGTACGAATCTCATACTTTATGTCTCCTTTTACGTAAATGCCTCTATGTATTTTTCCTTTAATTGGAATGATCGTAAATGATCGCCCTAAGTTTATGTGAATGTTATTATTTATCAGGATTGATCTCTCATGGACTCCAATCCTAATATTATTATTCTCTAATTTTATTATAGATTTCCATCCATAGTTCATGCGAGGTATCATTATAATTGATACGATAGATAAGATTATAGCTAGTATCGTTAATTGTAGTAGATAATTATGGAAAATTTTCCAATTTTCTGAAACTAAGTGAAAGAACTGGAAGAGGTAAGATATTACAAGTGATACTATAGCCGCTGCGGTAACACCATTTATGAAACCTCCAATCATATCATTTATTGAGAAAGAACTTGAACTCTCTATTCCATTTCCTAAGATATACATTAGTAATGCGATAATTAATATTTCCTCCTCAGAAGGATACGTATTGAAGAGATTAACGAATATATTGAGCTTTATTAATATCCAACTTACGAAGAATGCAAAAGCATACGCTTTTAATATACCCCCCACGTATATCTGTTTTCCTCTCATTGTCGTCTCAAATTCTCTAATGTAGTCTCTAGATGTAGAAATTATTGAAGCAAGACTCAGAATCATTACTAATTCTACTAAACTAAGAAAGCTTGCTAATCGTATTAGGACAATTTTAATTAAGAGGAAAATGATGAAACTGCATACCATTAATGCTGCTAATAAGTTTCTTAGATATAATCTTATCTTTTCCTGGTGCACAAAATTAGTGATAACGGCGAGTAAAAATAATGACGACACTAGAATATACTGAGGTATCATTACTTGTGTGAGCATTTTTTACTCCTCCTCATAGAACTTAAGGATCCTCTTATGCATATATGACGACAATATTAATGCCGCCACACCTCTCTTTGTTATTGTGTACTTTCCTCTTGAGCGTTCTTGCTTTATTAATCCCGCATTAATTAGCCGGGATAAATGGTGTCTGAGAGAACTCGGACCTATACCTAGTATTTCCTCGAGCTCTCCGAAATATCTGTCTCTTTCGTATAAAAGCTTCAATATTTTCAGTCTATCAGGATTAGATAGAACGCTAAGCGTTTCCGCAACTTCACTTGGATTTAGCGCTGTAATCAGGTCTTCAAACACTTCATGTTTAAACTCCTCTACTCTCTCGCCTTCAATTTCTTCCTCTATTTCTCGTAAGGTATCCTCAACTTCTTGTTCAATGATCTCGCGTTCTATGAAACGATGTGGATATTCTATGAAGAAGGAAAAGCCTTTCTTAAACGGATAAAACACGACTCTTTTAGATAATCTAGAGCTTACATTTTTGAAAGCCTTAGAAACCTCTCTTTCTACTAAGTCAGAAATATCCCTCATTATTGAGTCAACTATATTACCTATACTGGTCTTCCTCTCTTTTTTTAACTCTATTATCTCTCTCTTAAGCTCTATTAACTCCTTATAGATTTTCCTTAACAGCACTTTAAGCTCGTCGTCATGCATATTATAGCCCTTTTATATTTCTACAATATATTGAAGCAACATGCTAACTATTTGAACTTTACTATTTAGAACTTAAACTTCAATATTTTGAAGAGCTGTATCTTTAAAAACTCACTTTAAGGATTGTAAATCTATTAATTTGAGGTGATACTTATGAGAGGTGAAATATCATTCGAAGATTTCTCTAAGATTGATCTACGAGTAGGAAAGATCGTGTCAGCTGAAAGAGTCGCTGGTACTGAAAAACTTCTAAAATTACTCGTGGATATCGGAGAAAAAGAGTATAGACAAATTCTTGCTGGGATTGCTCCATGGTATGAGCCTGAAGACCTCGTGGGAAGATTAATAATAGTTGTAGCAAATTTGAAACCTAAGAAAATACGCGGCTTGATATCTCAGGGCATGCTATTAGCAGCGGATACTCCAGAAAAACCCATTTTACTCACTGTTATGGAGAATGTTCCTCCAGGAACACGTATTCGATGACTTCTTAAAAAAGATGATAGTATAACCAACTTTTTTCGATTCGTAATTCTCCAACAATGTTTATTTTATATCCACAGAAAGCACATCTATTATTCTCATCCAACCTCCACTCTCGTATCATGAAACCCTCTCTTTTTATAACAGGCTTTCCGCAATTTGGACAATAAGTGTGTTCTCCCTCATGACCTGGGATATTACCTACATAAACGTATTTTAATCCCTCTTTAAGAACAATCTGACGCGCTTTTTCTAGCGTTCTTATAGGGGTTGGTGGGAGACTTCTTAACATATAATTAGGGAAAAATCTTGAAATATGAAGGGGGATACTTTCTGGCCCAAAGTTGTCGATTATCCATCGTGCAACCCATTTAAAGAATTCTTCACTATCATTCCACTCGGGTATTACTAGAATGGTTATTTCAACATGAATTCCAGCCTCTTTCATTGTAGTTATCGCATTAAGTATCGTTTCTGGTGCATGTAATGTGCCGGTGAGCCTCTTATAAAAATTTTCATCTCCCTTTAAATCGACGTTAGCTGCGT
>JAHKLF010000100.1 GCA_029856615.1 Candidatus Njordarchaeota archaeon | reverse complement strand
AGTCTTGAGGGCCTCATAGTACTTAGAGAAGCTGATTAACCAGTTAATAGCAGGGAAGTGTCTTCTAAACGCAAGCTCTTTATCTAGAGCCCATAGAGTACCAACGAATCGCAGTGTAATGGAGGTCACCGGCTCGCTGAAATCTCCTCCTGGTGGAGAAACAGCGCCCATTATCGTTAATGAACCTTCTCTCTCGCCGCTTCCTAGAGTAATGACTCGTCCTGCTCTCTCATAGAATTCCGCTATTCTTTCAGCTAAATAAGCAGGATAGCCTCTTTCTGCGGGTATCTCTTCTAGTCTGCCGGAAATATCTCTTAAGGCTTCGGCCCATCTGGATGTAGAATCAGCCATTATTGCGACGCTATATCCTTGGTCTCTGAAGTATTCTCCGAGCGTGACTCCCATGTATATGCTAGCTTCTCGTGCATATACTGGTAGGTTACTCACATTTGCAATAAACACTGATCTCTCGATTAGTAGTTTTCCTGTTCTTGGGTCTTTTAATTCGGGGAAGTGAGTAATTACATCAGCCATCTCATTTCCTCTTTCTCCACATCCTATGTAGATGATTATATCAGCATCACTCCATTTTGCAAGTTGTTGTAAGGTTACGGTTTTTCCGGTTCCGAATCCTCCAGGAATGGCTGCTGTTCCTCCTTTTGCTACTGGAAAGAATGTATCAATTACTCTTTGCCCCGTGATTAAAGGGTCTTCTAGAGGTAATCGTCTCTTGTAGGGCCTAGGAATACGTACGGGCCATTTTTGCATCATGGTTATTTCCTTTATTTCTCCCGCGGGAGTTTTTATTCTAGCAACGGGTTCTGTCACTGTGAATTTGCCCTCATAGATCTCTTGGATCTCTCCCTCCACACCTATGGGTACTAGAATTCTATGTTCTATGACTGAGGTTTCCTGTACTGTACCTATGACATCTCCAGGAATTACTTTATCGCCTTTCTTAGCAGTTGGTACGAAGTCCCATTTTTTATCTCGATCCAAACGAGCTATCTTTATACCTCTTCGTATGAATGGTGTACCGGTTACTTCCCATAATTTGAGCTCGGAGAATTGAAGACCATCAAAAATTTGACCGATTATTCCTGGTCCTAACTCTGCTGTTAGGGGTTCTCCTGTGTTTTCTACTAGTTCCCCAGGTCTTAATCCACTTGGATCTTCGTAACATTGTATTGCTACCCTGTCTTCCTTTATTCTAACAATTTCGCCTATCAATTTGTCTTCGCCGAGATACACTACGTCTCCTATTTTAGGATCTGGAACCTTTTCAGCGATGATTAGGGGTCCGTTAACTCTGATTATTCTCCCATACTGGAGCAAGAGTATCACCGATTATGGCTTCTATTTAAAATTCAAGTTGTAGGATATAAAATTGTAGGATATAAAAATCTCGATTGATGACATCATTGAATTCATCAGAGAAATCAGAAGCTAATCGATCAAGAATCTAATGTTATTAAATAAAAAATAATCCATACAACATTTTCAATAAAGTCACTTGTAAGCAAAGGAAATGAATCGTAAAAATCTGCTATATTCGGAGTTTCTTGGTCTTTAGGTATTTTGAGGAATATAGAGTTTAAGCTCTAATTGAAGTATTTAAAGGGCCCTAGAGCAATAAAAAATGGCTAATTTTATTTTGCCTCTAAATATTTTTTGAAGAATTCTTTACCTAGAATGCTCCTGTATTTTTTGATGGTCTCTACTAATCTTCCCTCAAGTGTATTATAGTAAACTTTTCTTCTATCTCGACTATATATTATAACGCCGCCCAGAATGTTTGCTTTTTCATCAGATAGTGTAATTTTAATGGGTTTTCCTAAGTCTTTTGATAGGTTTTCTTCGATGCGGCGGATATTCTTAGAGATGAACTCCATGTCTCTTTCGTTTGCCTCTATTATTACCTCCATTTCATTCATTCTTTCTATGGCTTCCTTGATTAGGTTATACAAAACATCACTGTAATTCACTTGGGGATTCTTTCCCTCTACGATTTCTGATAGCATTTCTTTAGCTCTTTTGTATATCTTTTCTAATATCTCGTTTTTTGCTTTGATTAATTCATGTCTGCCTTCGATTTCTGCTTGTCCAAGTATTTTTCTTCTTAGTAGCATTAAGCGTGAGTGAGCTTCATGGGAAAAGATACGGTTTGCCTCCTCTTCGGCGGATTTTTTAATTTCTTCGGCTTTAGAGCGTGCTTCTGACAATATTTTATTTATTTCTTCTTCGGTTCTTCTCCTTATTTCATTTAAGAAGGCGTTAATCTCCTCGCTCAAGGCCCACAACCTCCATAACTATTTCTTCAGCAATTTTATCTATTTCTTCGGAGGGAATCAGACGGATTTTCTCGGCAATTTCGAAATATTTTCTACGGAGAGATTCCGCTTCTTCTTTCAATAGTTTTTCTTGCTCATCTATGTATTTACTGACTTTTTCTAATATCAGCTTGAGATCCTTGATCTTTCTGGCTTCCTCCTTAGCTTTCTCAACTATTTTCTCAGCCTCTTTTTTGGCTTCTTCGATTCTTTTCAAAGCTTTGATTTCTTCTTCGACAAGAAGGCTTATATTACTCATACTTCATCCCCCTTAAAGCTTTAATTCAACGCCAACTGCTAGTGAAATTAATCTTTTAAGTTCTTCAATTCTACGATCCTTAATTCCAGTATGGTCGGGTAAGAATGCAAATAATGGAAAATATTCTCCTTCGCGTGCTAGTTTTTCTCGAATTTCCCTTGTGGCTTCGACGTATCTTTCGGGTAGTACAATTATCGCATATTTCTTCTCCTTAATGAGCTGTGCTAATATCTTTTTAAGTTCCTCTTCGTCCTCTGCTTTATAGCCCACTGCTCCAATTAGTTCAAACATTTTTATGAACATATTATCTCCTATGGACGCTACCTTCATTATTCTCCCTAAGGTCATTAATTTTCATTCTCTACACACTGAGGAATATATTAGCATTAAAAAGTAAACTCTATATGTGTTTTTTCTGAGGTGTTCAAAAGATGCATTTCATCAAACTTTTATTGGTTAGATGCATTAACTAATTAAAGCTAGAAAGCTTCAGGATGAAGAAGAGGTGATCCTCTGAATCGAGATGATGATCAAAAAATAAACTGACGGGGGTAAATATGACGCGAGAAGATAAACTAAGAAAATTGTTTCCTAAACCAAAATCTTTCTTCCTTTTAGTTCAATGCCCAGAATGCGCGAATAAGCAGCTAATATTCTCCCATGCATCAATTGTTGTTAAATGTTTAGTCTGCGGTGCTACTTTAGCGGAGCCCTCGGGAGGTAAGGCTATAATTCATGGTAAAATTCTGAAGAAGTACTATGAGTAATTTGTAGTAATTATTGGGAGTGGATGAATACTATGAAACTAAGATCCATTCTCTTTATCGTATTACTTTTCATCACTCCTTTATTCTATAATATTAATACATTATGTATTCATGCACAGGAGAAGCGATACATTAAGAGGGAATTCGTCATCTTAATAGACGAGGGGCACGGACCTTTCTTCGGATACAAGGAGTTATCAATAGCTTTGGCATTTGCTAATGAATCTCTAAAGTATGAGAATATCACCATTAAGGTATACACGATCGATGGGCGGATAAATTCATCAACATTGCTTGGAGTAGATCTCTTAATAATTCCTCCCACGAACGGATCTTCAGATTATACACAAGAGGAAGGACGGGCGCTTGAGAAATACATTAAGATTGGAGGTTCAGTTCTAATTCTAGGAGCACCATATTTAAGGAAAAGGGATAAAAACCCCGATTTATCTATTCTCAATGAGTTAATATCTTCAATGAATGTAAGTTTTGATGCAAGATTTTATCATGAAGGTGGAGTTGGGGACGTTGTTGGTGACGTAATAAATGGAGAAGGAGAAATTATAATTATCAGGGAAACATATGCTTCAGATGAGTTAAAGGATCTTTTCAGAAACATAAGTAGCGTAGAGGTTTCTTCAGCATCCATTGAGCTGCGTGAGGAGAAGGATGTTTATGTGATTAAGACGCCGTCTACATCATATCGAGTAAATGGTGATGGGGCTATAGAGTATAATAATTCGGGGCAAGTAATATTTGCAGCAAAAGAAATTGAAGAAGGTCTTTTAGCACTCATAGGTTTCGGTGAATCATTTACGAATTTAACAAGTCCAAAAGGCTTTTCATGGGTAAGCATGGAGGCCAATAAGATTTTCTTTGCTAATTTAATTAAATGGATGCTCAGACTTGATCGATGGATTGTAGAGGAAGCTGCGCCAGCAGGACCAATTTATCTATATATTCTTCTAGCGGCTATTCCGTTGATTTCTTTGTATCCAGTAGCAAGGAGAATTGATAAGAAGAGAGAGGAAGCGATTAGGAAGAAGAAAGAAGAGATCAAAATATCAGAAATTCTAAAGAAGATTAGGGAGAAAGAAAAGGAATAGGCTACTTCTTCTTTATTTTCTCCTCAAGCTCCCTTAATTTTGCTTTCTTTTCTCTATACTCTGGATAGACGTATATTATTGCTAGAATTGAGATGCTTATTGGCAAAATTAATCCAAATGTTAATAATATCGGATCAGGGCGTGATAACTTAACGGGTTGTTTGAATAATTGTACTTCAACACCGCCAGCCCAATGGTATCCGTAGTACTTCTTATAAGCCATTATTAAGATGATTACGATTCCTTTCTTCATACTAGAAACATTAATTTGGGCTTTATAAACAGACGAATTTGCTATTCTCTCAGCAGGCTGAGATTTTAGAATAATTCGAAGTCGTGTTACAAATACGGTTACATTGAGATATGGTATTATTTCACCATTCTCATCTGTAATCACGCAACTAACATTAATATGAGGATTTGGTTCATCCAAATTTACTCTTTGAGGTTCAACGTTAACATCTCTTATTGAAATGTAGTTAATCTGATTGCCTAGCCAGTAAGTCAACGAATATGCTAGAAAGAGATTATCGAACTGTGGTAAACTTAGATAATCGTCAGCCAGCATGCTTACAGATGGTAAAATTACGATCTTTCCACCATACCATAGCTCGATGCAAATAATCAGGGAAACATTTCTTCCTATAGCTTCGTCGGGATCGTATTTGCCATTATTATTCTCATCCGCAAATGATGTGTTTGAGCCCCAAGCAAAAATGTAGTCCACGAATGTAGCGTTAATAAGCGCTGGTTCATCAGTTTTTCTTATCGCAAACGCTTTAGGAATTACAAGTTTACTAACATTGCCAAACATGCTATGAGCAATGGGGTGATCAATTAATATCTGACTAGAATTTACTACGATTGTGGTGTTTTCCTCAAAATAAGATGTATTGTCTATAACGGGACCTAAAATTTCGTAAGAGAATAATTTAAGAATATCGTTGTACAGCGTGTAATTTTCTTCAGGAAGAGCTATTAATAGTGAACCACCATCCATTAAGAATTCTCTTATTACACCCAAGTCAATATCTTTAAAATCTTGGTGACCAAGTAATAAAAGCACAGTTGCATTCTCTAAGGGTTCGTAAGAGTCTAGCCTCTCTACTTCCTCAAGTTTAAACGTTTTTGAAATTATATCCTCAATAAAAATGCTCATATTTGATTTCTCAAGTTGTGGTGAACCACCGTATATGTATACGAATTTAACTAAATTTGCCGGTGGAGCTTGGTTTTCTCTCACTTTTGCTTGGATATCCCGTATAGATAAAAGTGCAGAATAACTAGTAATCAATAGGAGAATAATAGCTATAACTATGAAACCTTTTTTAATCATGCCAATCAGCCATCTGAAAACCGAGCTATAAAAAATTTGAGTAAAATTATTTTAAAATGCTATGAAGTACCGGATATATTAAGTTGGTGATTTCAATGAGCTTAGAAGTTTTATGGTATCATATACACAAAATTTGGACTGAGGGTAGAGGATATAAGCTGGACGAAATATTAGAAGAGACTGCAGAAACAAAAAAGGCAATTTTTAAAAGAAACAACTCTAGAGCCTATGTGCATGTAACAATAAAGCAAGTTTCGGTACAGACTGTTAAGAGTGTTCTTAAAGCAGCAAAAGAGCAAAACTGTAATGAGATAATGATCGCTACAACGGGAAAGGTCACAACGCAAGCTGAGGCTATTGGTAAGCAAGAGGGCGTAGAGTTTGTTCATAGGGGAGCT
>JAHKLF010000010.1 GCA_029856615.1 Candidatus Njordarchaeota archaeon | reverse complement strand
TATTTGGTGATATATATTATAACTTTGTCTCTCCGATTTTTCTGGAGAGACTTATGCGGAGATTGCTGGCTATTGCGCTCCTCTCAATTCTTATCTTGAATATATCGCATCCGTTTATTACATTATTTGATAAAGGCAGGAAGCATGAGGAGGTGGCAATTAAAGTAAAGTCTCTTAAGAGTAAATATGCTGAGAAGCGAAGTCCCATAATACATGATTCCGCAGAAAAGAGAAGAGATCTTAACTCTTTCTCGGAGAATCCGCTTATGCTGCACACATCCTCTGACGATGATCAGGTCGAAATAATAAGTCCATCTAATGGCTGGACGATTCCGAAGGACTCTCAAGATTTCAGAGTTGATGTCTACATTGAAGTCGTCTACTGTTATCGTGTTAAGGTCGTCTTAACCGTTGCGTGGCCGAGCGGGGATTATACGGATACGAAGTATTATACTTATCCCAGCGAACCGTTTACTGCAATTTTCTACGTCGATGTCCCCGATCTTGGTGAGAATGAGTACAGTGTGGAGGTCCGAGCTGAGGGTTATGCTCAGTTTGATAGGTACTCTGATTTTGAGTTCATTGGTAGTGATTCCATAACGATTTACTATGATAGGAGGGCTCCTAGAGTTGACTACGTTAAGCTTAACGGCGTGAATATCTATTCCACATCGGGTGATATCACGGGTAGTGACTTGGTTTTTTCGTGGCGTGTTTATGATGCTACTTTTAAGAGTATTACGGTCTATCTGGATGGTAATAGGCTCTTCTATAGCTCTTCTAAGCGTGGTTCTAAGACTGTTTCTAGTGATTATGAGGGCTGTGGAACAGTTGAGGTTGTTATTCGTGATGCTGCTGGTCATGTTATCTCTTTTTCTAGGGAGTTAAATATTGATGTTCATCCTCCAGAGCTTGCCTCGTTTGATATTTCTGGTGTAGAATTAGTAGGGTCAAGCGGAACTTTTTATCTAACTGGAACTTCCTTTACAGTTAGTTGGAGTGTTGATGAGTATGATCTTGATCATTTTGAAGTCTCTGTCTCTTATTGCGGCGTTGATGTTGATTCTTATAATGGCGCTGATACGGAGGGTTCCTGGTCTTTCAGTATCCCCGATGATCTTAGGTACGAGGAGGGGATCCTCATTATTACTGTTGTCATGGTTGATTGGCTTGGTAATAGTGTTCAGAAGACCTTCAGTAATATTGTAATCGATAATTTGGCTCCGAGAATTGGTGAGTTTAATATTAATGGTGTTGGTGAGAATGAGACCTTATATTCCCCCTCATCAACCTTAACCCTAGGTTGGACAATTTATGAGGAGTTTCTTGACTATGTGGTTATTTATTTCCAAGATGAGGAGAAAAGGATCATCAAAGTATACGACTCTCATGAGGGTGTTTATAAGGATTCGGTCATCTTTACGGACGGTAATTTCTCAGCTTCTATTACTTTGGACATTTCAGGTTATGAGGGTAAAGTGTATGCTTTTCTTACTGTGTATGATGAATCGGGGCATTACTCTACTATTCTGCTAGTTTTTTTCATAGATGAGATTGCTCCTTATTTTCGTGGTTTTTACATAAATGGCATTAATGTTTCCTCCAGTTGTGATATTTTCTATCTTAATAATAATGATTTTATTAGAGTGGATGTGTGGGATCGGTATTTCGAGAACCTAACTATCGTTTTCGTAGGAGATTCGGAGGAATTCTGTTTTACATTTTACGACTCCTCGGTTCAGAAGAGGATTTCGTATTTTTCTCTCCCTGATGGAACATATAGTGTTATTATTAAGGTCTATGATAAGGCTGGAAACTGTTTAGAGAAGAATCTTAGTCTGACGATTGTCATTGATAATACTCCTCCTAGTATTGCTAATTTTTTGATCGATGGCTTTAATGTATATGATGGCAAGTATTATGTTGTGGCTTATAAGGATGCCATGTTCATTATTAGAGTTCGTTATGCAGAAAAGAACCTTAATCTTAGTGCCTGTTTCCTAGAAATTGGTGGTATTAAATTTGATTTAACTGAAGATAATGGTTACTTACAGGCAGTTATTAGTGGGTTATCGACGGGGAATTTTACCTTTAAGCTGTACCTAGAGGATATGGCTAAAAATTACTTTAATACGATTCTTTCCTCGAATCTAATTATCGTTAAGGATGATGCGGTATTAACTTTGGATGATGATAAATATAAAGGTCTGGGAGAAGATCTATCATTCGGGTTTGTCTCAACTTTCCCTGTAATATATGCTGGTTTGGAAGTCTATAATGCTAGTGGTTTTCGTTTTACCTACGTTTTAATTAACCATATTGACGCATCATTACATCTTGGAAATGTCATTATTTTCTCTGAGGATTACTATAAGAGTCAGATTCTAAGTAATGACACCCTATTACATTTTAATGGCACAATTAAATTTGGTATTAATGAATTATCTGGAATGAGAACGGGCGAATATAGGGCTAATTTAACCCTTATAATCGCACCGTTTTGTTCTATAAGTATCTTGGACGACTATGTTTATGATCCTAATCCTCCTAGTATAACATTATATCCAGAATCCGACGCTGTATACTCGGGTACGTATATCTTCTCTACGGGTTTTATTTCCTTTAATATCTGTATTTCTGATGATTACCTTAACTATCCTTATTATGTAATGGAAATTGCTGTTTATTATAACGAGCTCATCATTTACAATGATACCGTGGAGGTTAATAGGAAGGATTATTACACTCTCAATCTGACTGGTTTTGAAAATGTTTATCTAAAGCTCTTTGTAAGAGTTTACGATCCCGTCAATAATCATAGTTATGCAGAGTGCGATTTGTTTATTGACACTGAACAGCCCACAATCATTATTTATGAGCCGAAAAATGGAAGTTACATCAATGAAACACATGTGATTCTAAGGTGGCTTCTGGAGGATAATTTAGCCTTTAATAACGCAACGATTTGGATATACGGAGTTAAAGAAGAGAAAATAATTATTTTACCAAGCAATAATACTGGCTATCTTTCTATTTCCCTCGATAATGGTTGTTACGCACTCATTATTTTTGCTTACGATCTAGTTGGTAATTTCAATTCCTCTAATACGATACAGTTCGTTGTAGATACGGAGCCTCCCAGCATATTAGTTATATCCCCGTTTAACAATACATGGCTTTCCGATAACAGAGTCAATATTGAAGTCTATGGCGAGGATACATGGGGGATCAAAGTAATCGTTTTATTGGTTAATGGAGTGCAGTATAGCGTAGGCAGGGATAAAATTGTAGATGAGATATTATTAGATGATGGCACATGGGAGTTAGTGATAAGAGTAGAAGATTTCGCTGATAATACTGCTCTTACTAGGGTCTACATCTATATCGATACAAAACCGCCTGAGATAACTGTGTCTGGCCTTATAAATAACAGTGTTGTGAGAATAGTTGAGTTTTCTTGGGAGATTAGGGATGCTAATTTAGATCAGGGATACATTATTATTAATGGTGAAGGTTTGCATAATACCACGGGGAGGCTTGTCTTAAAACAGGAAGGTTTATACTCAGTATCCTTTTACGCAGAGGATGAGGCTGGGAATAAAAAGACCATTTTGTACGTGGTAGAAGTTGATACAACACCTCCAGATATCACAGTTTCAGGGCCTGGTAATTGCTCATGTGTTAAGCAAGCTTCCTTAGATTGGTTTATAACAGATTATCACTCTGTAAGTACGTATATCTATATTAATGGCTCTCTATTTTCTCACGAAGAAGAGGGTACGGTATCGTTATTCCTCGATGGTTTCTATAATATAACAATTTTAGCATGCGACGAAGCTGGCAATGAGAGGCGGCTATCATATTATGTCATTGTTGATTCAACTCCCCCAGAAATCTTCGTGGAAGGTTTAGTCAACAATAGTGTCGTGAGGGAAATCGCTTTCTCGTGGTATATCTACGACGAAAATCTTTTGCAAGCCTACACTACCGTAAATGATGATGTGTTGCGTAATGCATCTGGTTCTCTCAGGATTGTTACTGAGGGATACTATCTAATTGCTATATATGGTCTCGATTCTGCTGGAAATGTTAAAGAGATCGTATATTTGGTTGAAATTGATAGAACACCGCCAGAAATATATGTGTACGGATTAAGTAATGCCTCGTGCGTAAAATTTGCGAATTTCTCGTGGGTTTTTGAAGATCCTAATTTAAACGAGAGTCTGGTGATCATTAATAATTCCCTAATTATAACTTCTGAGGTGGGAGATTATACGCTCACAGAGAACGGTATGTATAATTTAACATTTATGGCTATTGATAAGGCGGGGAATCTCGCAACTATGACATATTTTATAGTTATAGACGTGGGACCTCCCGTTGTGATCATTAAAGGTTTAAAAAATGGAACTTATGCGAGAAATGTGTCATTTGCATGGAATGTGAGTGATGATAATCTCGCTAATGTATTTCTAGAAATTAATGGAATGATGATTGTTGTAAATGCGTCCGGTAGTTATACGTTACTGGATGAGGGAGTGTATTCAATCGTGATTATTGCGACTGATGATGCAGGAAATTCAGCTCAGCTCCAATATAACATAGTCATCGATAGAACTCCTCCTCAATTAATAATCGTTTCTCCGGAAAATAATACGTGGGCTTCTTCTCCAACAATTGAAATTGTAGCTCATGCGATCGATGATAACCTGAAGAGGATACTTCTTTATATCGACAGCGAGTTGATCATTGGAAATATTAGTGAATTGAATTTTGACGCTTTACTTTCTGATGGTGAACACGTAGTAAGCATATTAGCTGTCGATTTGGCTAATAACAGCGCTGTTGCTCGATTAATAGTTTGTATCGATACGAGCCCCCCAAGGATAACTGTTTATGGTTTAAGAAATAACTCCGTTGTTGGTGGAGTTAACTTCTCGTGGATTATAACTGAGGATCATCTAAAATACGCAAAACTCGCAGTTAATGGTGAGGAGAGATTAATTAATGAAAGTGGATTCCTTGAATTACTCTCTGATGGCAATTATATAATCGTGTTTGAGGCAATAGATTACGCGGGGAACCATGCCACAGTAGTCTATTCCATTATAATTGATGTTTCTCCACCTATTATCTACGCTTTTGGGGTTGAAAATGATTCTTGGGTTAACTCGGAAATCAATTTGACTATAATTATTGAAGACGATCATTTTCTTAATGCTCTTGTATACTTAAATGATACACTGTATTGCGTCTTTAATAATGATTCAATATTCCTTAATCTTTCACTTTGGAATGGTTACTGGATTCTAAAAATAGTTGCGAGGGACGAGGCTTGGAATACTTATTCTATGGGTATAATATTTCATGTCGATAAATTGCCACCAATCATTAATGTTATCTCGCCACATAACGATACAATCTACGGTAGATCCGTCTTAATAGCTTGCGAAGTACTAGAGGATAATTTAGGGGAATTTTTCATAGAAGTTGATGGACTGCGGTATAATGCTTCAGTTATGAACCTTAACTTTAGCGAAGGACCGCATATTGTCTCGTTTTATGCTAAGGATCTTGCTGGAAATTTCAACGAAAAAACGGTGATGTTCTACGTCGATGCAACTCCTCCAATGGTTGAGATTATCGGCAATGGAAGCTTCGTCTATAATCATTCCTTTATTAATCTTTCATTAAATATAACGGAGACCGCCACTCTAATTGCGGTAATTGATAACGAAACGGTATTTAGTGCGAATGTGTCTGGATTAATAATGCTGAATGTAACATTAAGTGATGGTTTGCATAATTTGTCATTAATAGTTGAAGATAAATATGGAAACAAGGGGACATATTCGTTCATAATAATTGTGGACACGACCCCCCCAGATATCCAATTAGGTATAAAAGTTGAGAGGCAGGAATTAAGATTAAGCTTAAACGCTAAGGATGATGTTTCTGGGATGAGTCGGATAGAAATACTGATCAATGGTAAACTATACGCTTTGCTAGATTCTCCACAAGAGATAAGTATTTTCTTAGAACCAGGAGTTTATAGCCTCAAAATTATTGCTTATGATGTGGCTGGAAATAAGCTAGAAATTTCTAAGAGTATAAGAATACGGGAGGATGTAAGTGAAAATACCGATATATCTGATTTGCCAGAAAATCCCTCAAGTGGTCTTTCAAATGATAATAGAGAGGAAAAGGATGATCAAATAGATGAGGCGATGGATCAGTATTTCGTGAACTTGGAGGAAAAGCCCAGAAGTATACGGAGTATATTCGGTAAAGAAACTCCGTTTCTACGATTTTCCTTTATCATGACAGCACTTAGAATGCTCGCCTTTGTGATCATAATATTCCTAAGACGTTACAAGAAGTTAGTTGCTACTCTCTTATCGGTAATTCTGATCTGGGATTTCGGGATGATGATGGGAATCGGGATTGGAAATAATGGGGAGAAAGTAAATGCTCTGAGAAAGTTAGTGAAGCGAACAGGGTTCGTGGAGATATTAAACATGGAACAAAAAATGGTTGAAGCATCTTCATTAGTAGGTGAATTGAGTGATTTAAGCTTAAAGGATTACGAGGAATTACCTAGTGATCTTAAGTTTATTGAGAAGAAATCGCTTAAAGTCAGAACAGCAATCTCTAAATTGTGCAGAGAAATGCAAGGAAAAACGCTTACAATCGTATTTTCTCCTGGGTACAACATTACTACGAATTTGCCGAATAGCAAATTATTAGATCTCCTTTACCAGTTCGCTGAAACAACAAGCGATGGTCTTCTCATGTTACTAGGTAGATATGCGACTATATCTAACTTAGCCTACGCAATCAAACTAGCATTATTTTGGGATCTAAATCCAATTGTGATAATTCTGACTCATGCTAACAAAATTGGAATTCTAACTAAGGATTCTGGGGGATTTCTAGCAACAAGACACGCATTTGAATACGTATTTGAAAAGCATAATTTAGCGTGGATGCCAATTAGGGTAATTGCACTGTATTGTTATGCTACTGAGCATCCAGTAACGCTCTTTTTCGCGAAACGTGGAGCTAAAATATACGCTCTAAGTGGAGCTCCGAGTGGAGCGGAGCTTTTTAGAAAAGTAATCAATCTATTATTTGGTGGAATTTGGATCTTAAAGCATGAAGTTAGGAAATACTGGTTGGATGATGAAGGAAGATTATTGCTTGTTGTTGAACAACACGATATTTTAAAACAGTATAATGTCTCTATCCAGAACCAATCAATCTACTTAATTAGAGCTGTTAGACAAATGAGGATGTATCTCTACGACACATATAGAAATACGACTCTAGATGCATCATGCTATGGGACAAATATGCTCTCTGGATATGGTCCAGATCTCTATGATTCCTATACAGTAAAAGTGCGGGTTTCAAACGCCGAGTGGAATCACAAACTAAGAAGCGGAATTCCCCAAATATCATTGGGTGATTTCTATAATGTAGTGGATTGGAGCATCGAATTAATAAAGAACATTAATTGGCTACTTACGAATGAGAAAAGGATTCACGAGGTAATTGAGAAACTGAAAACCAATATTTCGGCTCTCTCTGTTCTTAAAGAATATTCCAAGATAATCGATGTTGTTCAGCAGAAGATCGCTATTATAAGGGAAATACTCAGTATAGCTATGTCTATTAAGAAGAAGAATCATAGGGGAGAAATTTTCGGGATATGGAGGAATTATCGCAGACAGATTCTTAAGATATACCGCGAAATCTCTGAATTTCTCGGATTAGATCGAGTAGTGCAACTCTGCGAAAAAATTGTAGAGGACATTAATGAATTAGTTTCAAGTAAAGATAAAGTACTTAATGCTCGACTTAGACTTATGAGAGGCAATTATAATTCGACTAGTGAAGCTTTAGACGATCTTCTCGTATTGAGTAGAGCTATTAGACTAGCTTTTAAGTTGCCACTGATTAAAGCTCAGATAAAATTTATCATTCGAAAGATTCCAGGATTAAAACTTTATCTAACCAATTTATACGCGGGAATACGTTCTCTCGAGACATTACGAGGCTCATTTATTTTAATGATTAAGGGTAGGATTCTGGCGAAGAGTATACCCTACTTAGATATGATAAGAGCGCTACTAAAGAGTCTTAAGTTAAAATGGAATAGAACTATAGAAATACGATATAGGCTTCTTAAGGGGGATTATGAGCCCTCCAATAACATATCTGAGGAAATACTAGAAGATATTAAAGCCCTTGAGGACACTTTAGAGGAAATCAGAGATCTCCGCTTTCTCATGCTTAGGATTCTTCATCTGAGTATTTTTTATCCTAATTATACATACTTAGTGAGAGAGGCTAAGGAGTACAGCGATTTGTCATTATTCGTAAAAACATTAATGAGGGCTAGGAGTCTATTAAGAGATGCTGAACTGATCGAAAATGTTATGAGGCTTTATTATTCGTACATAAACCATAACATAATTGCTCAGCAACTGGTAAATGAAAGCATTAGTGCTTTTTATGAATTAAATAAAACTCATTTGTACTTCCTGAAAAACAGATTAGAAATCTTATTCGAGGAGCTCATACGGAGTTATAATAAACTAATGGATTATAAATCTGATTTAATGCGTTTAAAGGAGACTCTTCTCCGAGATAGAGCTCTGCACCACATTGAAATGTTAAGCTCTCCCTCATGGCTCGTGCGCTACATAGCTTCGATAGAGACAATGATCAATCTCATAGATCTAACGAGAAGGTACCAAGATATTATAGCAGAAATAGATGACTTACTTACGAAGCTAGGGGAATTAGCTAAAAATACTAATGATACCGAGATTCTCCAAGCGAGGGATATCCTCGCGAAGTTATATAGGATGAAGGGGGAGTTAAGGGACATAATACTCAATACTGATAAAATAAGTAAGACTGCGGAAATGGGTTTTGGAGAGTTAATAAGTACTTTCGCCACGCAACTTTACAGAAATGCTACACAGTCACTCAGTAAGATTTCAGAGAAATATAGCGAGTTTAGCTTACTGCTCAGAGCGAGAATGCTGAGAGTAACATACTATGAAATAGTGATACCTGCATTAAGTAATTCATCGCACATTTTTAAGCCATATATCTTAAGTAGGGGAGATATAAGGGAATATAAGCGAGAATTATGGGAATTAGTACTTCTGCTTAAGAGCATTATATATGATGTAGATAGAATTAGAAACCAGGCGAGAGACGAAGAATATTATCATGAAATTGTTGAGATTACTAGTTTTAAGGAAAATGCGACGGAAACACTAAGCACGATCCTAGGCTATTGGGAAATATACAATGATCTCGAAGAATTAGTTGATATTTCTGAGGAAATAGAGAGGAATATTGATGCAGTTAAGACTATAATGTCGAACTTAAGTAACATCAATGAGATCATCAGTCATATTCTCAATTATGATGAAATGGAACATTCTACGCGTCTATTAAGCGCTGACAACGAGATTTTAGTTAATGTAACTACCGCGTTATTCGAACTGCGGTATATTGAAGATGAAATTTTAGAAAACTATTTAAAATACTACGATGAGGATACGAGAATAAGCCTTGAAACCGTCATTCAGACAATATCGAGCTATTTCCCATCTCTTTATTGGAAGCTAATTGAATCCTTCAGAGAAGCGACATACAACTTATTGAGATTAGAGCATAGATATTCAGAACTACTAACGAAGATACCAAGCAATTTTACCTTAGCAGTAAGTAGTTATCTGAACAAGTCATCCGTTTTAGAAGACGTGCTCAATGAAGCTATGCTATTTTACCATCCAATAACCAAGATACCTAACGTATCCGCACATCTAATTAAGTTATGGTTATACATGGACTTCGCCAGGAGAACTTATGATGTACTACTAGACGCATTTGATCAATTAGATTTAGATTTCGTGAACTATTACAGAAGTCTGCTGAAGGATCTCTTAACAGAGGCCAAGAAAGAAAGAAACTCCCTAAATGATGCATTGAATAAGGCTCCGGCATTGAGGAAATGGATTAAGTTGCCTAGGATTGACAAAAAGTTTGAGTCTGTAATTGAAGAGGATGTTATCGAGGCTTTAATGTATATTCTAGAAGTCCGTAAAACCATCGACTACTATTACCAGTTAGTTATACCTTTTAACGTAACATTACGAGAAGTTCCGAGATCTGATGCTGAGGGCGGCCGAAACTATCCTAAATTCATGCTATATCTTGACGATCAACCAGTAATTGAGAAGGATGAAATAGAAAAATTGATCGATAAAATCCGAAACATAATACAAACCATCAGCGGATTAAGCATTGATTTAGGATCTGTAAGTCTTGCAAACCAAGATTTAGGTAAAATTGTTGATGATAAAATAAGGGGTCTAGCTCAGGAATACAATCTACTCGCTAGAAAACTTGATGAATTAAGGAAAATCGTAGAACTTAAGGATTACATAATGACCAGAAATAGCCCAGAAATGAGCCAGATAGAATTGAGATCAAAGCTAGTGTTAAATGAATTCGCTACGATAGATGAAATACTAAATACCATTATAAAAGCATACGGATCCTTTAAGATGTGGTTATGGAAAGCAATTGATCAGAAAGTGCCCTGGCCTGGGAATGAGATAGTAAAAGCATTCCTCTCAAAGTATATGATAGGACCTATCGACGCACTTCTCTCTATTCTAAACAGTGATATAGCGAAATCTATCCTGGCTGGCGTCTATTATTTAATGCGTAGCGGCGCTACTTTAATGGAAATTGTAGCTGCTGCTTTTGCATGGCTCATATTAAAATCGTTCGAAAGGATATTATTCCTCATAGGAGATGCTTTAGATTTCCTACTTAGCTTCTTACCAATAAGGGAAAACTTTAAGGATACCGTTAAAGATATTGTGCTCGGCAATGCCAAGAATTTAGCTAATGTTGCAGAGAATATTGTTATTTATATTCATGAGAGACTCGCGGATGCGATGAAACTTTTAATGAACGCCGCTTCATCGCTCCTATGGGTTCTTGAACCCGTCGTAATCGTGCTAGATGCGATTAGAGAGCAGATTGGGGAATTTCTAATGAATGTTTACATTGAGTATGCCGTGCCGATCATATATACCACTTATAAGGCTAATATGACTGCCGCATTGATTGACGTTATTTACCATAGAGAGCGGTTTCTGGAAAAAATGGGAGATAATTTCAGATTTTTGCTCTACATAGGAGAACTCGCTTGGCGTATTTTGCCTTCTTCCACCAAATCCGAGATTCTGAGTGAGTACTTGGATTACGCAATGACGTTTGGAGCATATTTAAACATGAATGGTGAGGAAATCATAGGCGGTGAAGAAGAGAAGAGTGAAGTGATGCGGGATGCAAGCTTAAACGTTTTATCCGATAATAATGCACCAAATTACGAGAAGGAAGATGTGTCGGAGGATCATAAGGTAAAGTTAAACTATAATGAGATATCTCCAGAAGATGTCGCAAAATTTGCTGTTCTACCAAAAATACGCTTCTTTTTTACTTTTAACGAAATCATACCCACAGTATTCGTGAGCAAATATGGTTATAATATTTTCCCAGTAGCTGGATTGCTTAATTTAATATTGGAAGACGGTGTTTTTGACTACTTAAAGGACGACCGAGGGCTTACACACATCACAAACATGTTCCTCAGAATAACATCGGCACTATTCCCAAATGCTGAGAAAAACGAATTTGTATTACTGTACAATGAAATCTTCGGAGCAGGAATTGATAATGCATTCGCCGAATTGAATAATGAATTCCATGTAATTTTTAACACACTAAAAGATTACACTAAGATTCTCATTGAAAAAGTTGATCATGTGCTAAACACTCAATTATCAAATACGCTGGAAGAATGGTTTAAGGAGATAACACTAAATCATCATAAACCGAAGTATCCAAATGATCTTTTATCGAAACTTTCGAGATTGCGCGATCAGCACGACTTGTCGATGGAAATTAAACGCGTGTTACTTCATTTGGAAACAATGATTAAGCTCCTATACGCGTCAGCGGTGTACGGGTATTTCCTTAATGCTTCTCAATCAAGAATTCGAGAGCTAAACCTAAGCAGTTTATATGGTAAGCAGAGAGCTCTAACCATCTATTATGTCTTACGACAGGTCATAGAATACCTCAGCTTAATAAACCATGTAGTAATTAAGAAGGACAATGAATTTAAAGAAGTAAAGCTAAGAGACCTCACGAATGAGTTAGAAATGCTGTCTCCTAATGAGGCTATAAGCAGAATAGCTAATAAAGCATGTATAGTATTTGTAGCTAGAGATAGATATGTTATATGGCGTGTGAACTTTGCTAAGATTATTCGTAAACATTTGAAAACAATAGAAATGTTCAGATGTGGAAGCGAAAGTCTTAGAAATGCATTGGCATCAGCTGTTTTTCTTTCCCCTATTACGAGGAAAATAAGAACCATTAGAACACTGCTTTTTAGAAATCTACAATTCATATCATTGGATAATCTATTAACGAGAGTCAATTCAGCGATTTTTAGCACTCTAATAGCTAGTCCCGCGAATATTAGAAGGCTCATCGCGTATTCTGCTTCATCGGAAGGTATAGAGGGCTTTTTATGGGGCGGCATAATCAACTTACATGGATTCATCACACTAAAGATCCGTCGAGGAAAGTGGATTTGGCATCCATTTATAATCACATCAGAATATTTCGGTTATAGGGAACGTGACATCTATGCTGACGATCCACTGTGGGGATTCATTTTAAATTTCTACATAAAATTAGAAGACCTCCAAAAAATTTCGCAGATAAAGTTCCTTAATCCCAGTGCACTGGAATCTATTAGTGTAAAAGTTGATGAGAGCGGAGAATTGACGATAAAAATTCCCGGAAATGTCATTAACTGGTTCCGCAATTTTGCACGCACCGCACAACTCGATGTAAACCATATTATTGAATTATTAGATCTTCTGATAACCTTCGGAATAATTCGAGGCGATTTAACTGACGAATTAAAGAATATTATTAATAAAGCAAGACGAGGAGATGCTCAAGCAATAAGTTACTTAATCACATTATTTAACCGCAAACTAGGATCGGATGAAAGAAGAGCCCTTAAAGCCATATATAACTACTTAAGCCAATTCACTTGGTTCGACTGGCTAGAAGTCAGAGGACTAAGAGGGTTCATCAAGATCAGAAAAACGGGTGAGGGGCTCATAAAGTTGGATGTTCCAGATAATCTCTTTGACGCATTCACTGACGTTTTCTCAGATTTGGCAACCGATTTGGATACGCAAGATATCATAAGCATGTTTGGTTTTCTAATTCATAACGGAGTAATCAAGGGAGACATAGAGACTGAAGAAGAACTGCAAACTATAGTTCACGATGCAATGAATGGGCTGGATATTGCAATAGAAAGATTAAGACAGATATACGATTCACTAGATAAAAAAGCCAAAATCGGGCTAGTAGGCATTTACCGCTATGCGAAAAAAGCGGGTGGTGAGGTTAATATAATTGAAGGCATCATTAGTGAAAATTATTTAGAATGGGGTAAGATACTTCTATCATTGATTATATCCATGATATTACCTTCATTAGACAAATTAGAACCAGAATTATCGAAAATAATTGATGATCTCAGAGTTTTCTTTACTCAAATACGAGACTTCCTAATAGAATTGAGAGAAACAGCCTCCGAAACTTATCAGAAATTGGTGATTGAGGATCCAAGGCTCAAGAATGCATTAATCTATATTGCTAGAGAGCTAGGCATACAGATTAAGGAAAACACAAGCCCCAGTAAAATATTAGATGAGATAGTTAAAGAACTATTAATCATCAATTCTACTAAAAATTACAGAGAATTAATTAAAAATCTGTGGAGCATAATAGGCTACGCAACAACGATAAAAATTCAGATAATGGTCATCGGGGGAGAATTAAGTGATACCTTAAGAGAAAAAATCGCCAAGATAGTTGAAAAATTAAAAGAAATCGAAAGTAATCTCGCTAATATATTCGAGAAACGAAATTTCATTGAAGTAATATCTCAAATACAAGGCTTATGGAGGAGTAAAAATGAAGCCATTCACATAAATGCGAGATTCGACTTCATACCAAAGTATTTATCCCTGATCCTAGGCCTTCTTAGCAATCTGGATACGGGCAGCAAATACTGGAAATACGTGGAATACAGATCAATAGCTTCAATTATAGCACTAAGAGTAATAAGAACACTTCCCTATGAAGCAAGAAAAATCCTGGCAATAGAATATCTCCAAGTCTGGAAAGATTTCATATTCAAATTCATACGACACTTCGATGAGATTAGAAAATATTACAGGGGAGAAATAAGCGACAAGGAACTGAGAAAAAGACCTATCCTCAAATATCTGATAACAATTATAGAAGACATCGACAGCGTACTACCCCCAGAAGGTAGACGCATGATTAAAAGAGTAAGTCATTATATAAGAGAAGGAGCACAGCTAGCAAGGATAATCATAAAGTTGATAGGCGGTACAGAGACTTCAGACCCAATAAGAATAGCTGAATATTTTAACGAGCTAGAAAAGCAGATTATAGAGGGTAGATTAAAAACCAAGAAGGATACGGGTAGAATGGGAACGGGACTAAAGAGTATTCTCGGAGAAACCACGACTCCTAGGTTCTCGGTTCTTCTGATATCAGCGGCATTAGCCAGAATGACGCATACCGTGATGCCTGTTGAAAGATCTATTGGATTGAGATTATTAATGCGATATATTTACAGAACACGGGAGAATCTGCTGGGGACGGCAATAGTAAGTTACATTGTAGAACTCCTCAGAATGAGAAGCGGAGTAGAAGAGCACTTAAAGCTAATCAAAATACTCGAAAAAATAGTCGAGGAAAAAACAGGGATAGAGGACAACATTGGAGAAATTATAGAACTCCTCAAAGAATTATCGGCAGTAAGATTAAGGGGGATAGTTCCTAGAGTAGCTTATGCGGCAAAAGCCTTACTAGGATACTTAGAGATAATAACGATGAAGGACGAGGAAGGAATAAAATTCATAAACGGAGAGATCGCGGAAACGATAAACCGGATTCTAAGAGTAGCAGTTAACATCGATAATCTAATGAACCAATTAGCTAAAGGCGAAGTAAAGAAAGAATATATTAGAAAGATAAACGATTACTTAGGAAAGATAAGCGACCTAAGAATCTATTACAAAGAAGAATCACTCATCATTACAGAATACATTATGGGACAGAAAGGCAGGAAAAAAGTTAAAGAATACAGAAAAATAGCAGAAATCAAAATGATAAGAGAGAAAAACAATGAGAAATCGGGAATAATACTCATTTCTTACCACAACCACCCACTCACAGAAATAAACCTAGCCGCAATGGCCTCGAGAATCCCAGAGAAACGGAAAGCAAATGGCATGGAAAGACTATGCTATAAAATGCTTCCCCTACTAACTGCGGAAATATTCCCCGTAATCAACGGCGAAGTTAGATGGCATCGCGGACTGAGCGGAGCAAAAGCCCTAATCCATACAATTAATCAACTAGCAATGTACATTGAGAAAAACTACGCGGAAGAAAAAATGCTCTTCAAAATAATCTATCAAGGAATCAAAAAGGGCAAAAAGAATATCTTAGGGCTCTCAGAGATATTAAAAATAATCGACGAGGTAATAAGTTCTAGAGACAAAAATAAAGAGGAATTAAAAAAGGCTGAAAAGAGCATAGAAAGCTTACTAAAAGAGATCTTCAAAAAGGACGAGAACGGCAACTACATATGGAAATCTACTTTCAACAAACTCAAGCTATCAGTACTGGATGAAGCTTATAGAGAAAACCTAGCAAGAGAACTAAGAGAAATACTGAGATGCATCGAAAATGGAAGCAAGAATAAGCTAATTCAAGCACGCGAGAGAATTGCTAAAATGCTCAACCACATCAGAGCACTAGAAATCCAGCTTGGACAGAGAACGCAAGAAATGCT
>JAHKLF010000001.1 GCA_029856615.1 Candidatus Njordarchaeota archaeon | reverse complement strand
GTTTTGAGGGCAATTAATTTGCTTAGAAGTCTTGGCTACATCGTGGTTAGAGGTGATGGAGATGATGCCTTTTGATGCAAAGTAGGCATTATGGGGGCAAAAATAGGGAAATTTTAGAGCAAAGTAAGATGGTGCCGGGGGCGGGACTCGAACCCGCGAGGCGAAATCGCCACCGGATTTCTAGTGTTCTTATCTCAAGTCCGGCGCCGTTCCAGCTCGGCAACCCCGGCGATTCTGATAGTATTATTCATTACAGATGACTAACTTATTTTTATCAATGAGGATGCCTTAAATATTTTTCTTAAGGTGAAGGTGTCATGGAGAAAAGGGTTAAGGATAGGGTTTTATTGCTACTTGCCATTAAGCCGGCTGGGAAGATAGTCAGCTTAGATCATATTGTAGAGAAAGTATCGAGAGACTGCAGGGCTTCAAAGCAAGAAATCATTAGCGCACTTAATGAACTTATAAGAGAGGGGTTTGCTAGGAAGATAAGAGATGGCTACGCTATAACTGAGGAGGGGAGAAAAGAGGCGTGGCGATTAGCTTATGATGATGAAATGAATTTGAGTTATCGGTTAGTGCTCATGGCCCGATTTTATTATCCTCAGATTTCAGACTTAATTTTACCTTTCCTAAGAGATAGACCTGTATCGGTTGTAAAGGTTTTTTCCGATGAATCGGATCCGATACATAAAATTAAACCCGTCTTTTCGCGGTATGCTAAATTTAAACCTAAGAAGTATCATTTCATAAATACAGAACACGACTTGATGAGATATATTAACATGCATGCTATAGATTTCATTCCCTATGTGCATAAAATAAACATAAATTACCCCGACTGGCTGATTATTGACCTCGATGCGGGAGAAGATATTAAGAATGCAGGTGAATTAGGTTTTTCTCTTATAAAAGATGTAACACTTGAAACATACTATGTCATGCGAGACGAGCTTAACTTAAATCCATACATTAAATTTAGTGGATCAAGGGGTTTTCAAATATGGGTGGCTTTTACTAAACCGCTTGGAACATTCGATATTTATAGATCTAGTGTCAACGTGATAAGAGACTTAGTTGAGGAGCATTTGAAGGATAAATATAATGAGCTAAAGGAGAAATACGGAGATCTCATTTACGAACCAATAACTACAGCTACAGTAGCAAAAAAAGAATTAAGAAAGAGACAGATTCTTTTAGATTGGTCTTCGTTAAAACCCGAAGGAGATGTGAGAGCCCCTTGGTCAATGCATCACAAGACGGGCCTAGTTTCAGTACCTGTTCATATGCGTGATTTAAAAGATTTTAAACCCGAAGAAGCGAGAGTCGAAGTAGTAGTATTAAAAAGAAATTTTCTTCAGGAAGCATTTAGGATGGAACCATCTGATCCATCAGAGCTCGTGAAACGATTAAAAGTGGGACTATTTTCGTTTTTTAGTTAGCTTATTTTCGCTGGATTCCCGCGAAATATTTTTCCATCACTTTTTCTGCGAAAAGTTATTGCCAGTGGATATCCACAGTTAGGGCATTTATTCTCAGTTATTAAAACATCAACTCCCCAGATTCCATATCTTCTGATTAACAAAGTATTGCATTTAGGGCAGTATGTACTCTCATAAGGATGATTCATAATGTTCCCCACATAAACATACTCTAAGCCTACATCCTTACCAATTTTCCACGCTTTCTCCACAGTTTCAATTGAAGTAGCCGGTGGCAAATTGAACTCTAATGCCTTATATTCCGCATAATACCTAGTAACATGCCACGGAGTATCGGCCCCTAACTCATCTTTTATTCTTTTTGCTATCGATTTCAGACATTTTTCATCATCATTAACTGTTGGAATGATTAATGTCGTAATCTCGACGTGGACGCCATTTAATTTTAAAAACTGAGCTGTTCTCCATACTTTTTCGACATCAGCACCAATCCATTTCGATATATTTGAACATCCTTTAATATCTATATTGGCTGCATCCAAGCCGTGTTTGATTAGAAGTTTAGTAGCCTCTAGCGTCATATACCCATTAGTAACATATGTGTTAAAAAAGCCATGTTTTTTTGCTAGAGGCATTACATCTAAAGAATACTCGAATAAGGTTACTGATGGCTCATTAAAGGAGAAACTTGTTCCTGTTGATCCATATTTTCTCATTAATTCAATAAATCTACTTGGGGATAAATAATGACACTTGGTGGCCCAATATTTACTGATCTCCCAATTTTGGCACCATGGGCATGTGAAATTGCACCCCCAGGAACCAACTGTTAAGGCATATTCATCAGGAAAGAAATTGTTAAACGGTTTTTTAGCCATAGGATTATTAGAGATTGAACTAATATTGCCGTATGTCAGGACATATAATTCTCCTCCATGATTATACCGAGCACCACACATTCCACGATAACCTGGAGGAATTTTACAATGTCGCTCGCACACATTGCATTGAACAATGTTGTTATCCAATTCTTCCCATAGTATTGCCAATCTAGCACAGGGAGTTTCAAGAAGTTTTTCGCTTATTTTTCTAATACGCTCAAATCTTTCTTTCATAATATCTTTCCTCATATTAACCGCAGTGCGAAATATGTTCCTTTAGATAATTAATTAAATTAGCGGAAGGGATCTCTGCGCGTTCTTGAGCATCACGGAAGAATATAGTGAGGATTTTATTTTTTACTTCTTTTTTACCCACGAAAATTATGATTGGGATATTCTTCTTACTTACGTATTCTCTTTGCTTTTTTTCGCTTCTACGCATGAGGTCTATTTGGACGCAAAATCCATTTTTTCTTAAAACATTTGCAATATCCCAAGCGAATTTATAGAATTCCATTGATAATGGTGCTACATAAATTTGCGTATATGTCTGCTTACTAGTAGTAAAGAGTCCAATTTCTTTACCAGCATCAATAACTCTTTCAATTCCTATTGACGTACCAGATGCGGGAGTAGTTTTTCCAGAGTATAATTCTATTAAATTATCATACCTTCCTCCACCCGCAACGGACCATAATGGTAAATCGCTGATGATTACCTCCCATACAGGGCCCGTATAATAATCAAGTCCTCTTACTAGATTTAAAGACAACTTTAAAAAGCTTTTTCTCCCACTAAGAAGATCTAACATTTCTGTTAAATGATTTATAGCGATTCTGACGTTTTCGTTTTTTAAGAAATTACTTGATATGTATTCTAAGAGATCATCAGTGTCTTTCTCCCATGATATTATTTCGAGGATTTTTCTAACAATTATTTTATCTGAGATTATTTTTTCTAATTCACCTTTAACGCCTTCCAATCCGATTTTATCCAATTTATCGATAGCTCTGTATATTTGTAAGACTTCTTTAATCCTGAGCTCTTCTTCAAAGATTCCTTTAAGAAGTCTCCTATCATTGAGTTTTAAAATGAAGTTCTTGAAACCTAATTTCTCGAAGATATGAATTGTTAGGTCGATTAATTCAGCATCAGTTTCTGGAGAGGAACTTCCGATTATATCAGCATCAGCTTGCCAAAACTCTCTATATCGTCCTTTTTGAGGGCGTTCATGCCTCCAAACTCTTCCAATGTGATATCTTTTAAATGGTAATGGAAAAGCTCTCTGTGCAAAGAAACGTGCCATTGGCACTGTTAAATCAAATCTTAAGGCAAAAATCTTGTTGGACCAAGGATCTTTAAAACGATAAATCAATTTATTTTCTGCTTCTTCTCCGTATTTTCCTTCGAATACTTCCCAGTGCTCTATTGCTGGAGTTTCAATAGGATCAAAGCCATATCTGATGAAACAATTCTCTATTATATCAATTATGCGTTTACGAAGTATCATTTCCTTGGGTTCGAAATCTCTAAATCCACTAGGGGGGCATAGCTTCATTTATGACACCTATGTACTTAAGATGCACTCTCAATGCCTTTGTTTGAAAGTTTAATGCCTTCATTACCAACACCTACAGTATTCCCAATACCCGCTAAGATGACTCTTCCTTCTTTAGGTACCTCCTCTAAAATAATTCTTTTAATCGTTTCAATAGCTTTGTCGGCGGCATCAGCAATTTCTCTGTTCATCGGAGTAACGGCTTCTATATAAGATTCCTTAATTATAACCGCGTATAAAGGAATTTTGTACTCAGTACAAGCATGTTCAATTTTAAATTTCTCAGGCCCAGGATCTCCGATTGCCGCTCCTACACCAACAGCAACGCTCCCGGTTTTTTCGCTCTCTAGCCGCAAGGCAGCGTCCACAGTTATTACGGCTTGTACATCACCATTTAATTCCTTAATTATTCGTCTTATGACTTCCCCTGGCTTACCAACTTCGCTCCCTGGCCCTAAAGCTTTAATCGCGAGTATGTATCTCCCTTCGAACTCCGAGACGCTGTAGGCGATATCATTCTCTCTATCAACTTCTACCTCCTCTCCAAAGAATTTCCGTGCAACCATGGGGCCAACACTGTCCCCGATAGGGATACCTGCACGGAAGGCTTTAAGAGCATCATAATAAGATATCACTATCTCTCTTAGGAAGGGGATGAGCATCTTAAGCTGCATTAGATAAACATAAGACTTGGTGTTCACACCAACTCTAAATATGTGCTCAGCGATCTTATAAATAGTATGGATAGCTGAAGCAGCTTCCAGCGCGCTCTCTAAGTTCCGTTTAAGATGATCAGGGGCATCAAGAGCGATTCTTGACGCGATACCACGTAGTCTCTTTTTGCGCACATCTAATAGGTGCTCTAATCTCTGTAATACACCGCTTGGATCAAGTGTTACGGGAGTAATGAGAAATGAATCTAGTACTTCCTTTGTCCACTCTAATAGGCGTAAAAATTCAGGATCTTTTTTTAGAGAAATTGCTTTCTCATAAGGTGTTGTGCCCGTTGCCCTGTTTATAAGATCTTTCCTTGCGCTGAGTATTATTGCAACCACATACCACTGTCCAAGTCTATCGTAGACGCGTACCTCATTTAAAAATGATGTTATACTATAAATCAACATATATGTTTGTATCTCCGTTAAAAACAGTAGGAGCAGGAAGAATATTATCCATGATAACCAGTCGGCGCCGCCCTGTTGCATGATCAAATGAAAGACCTCCAAATTTTCCTAGGAATGATTTATGTTTATAACAATAGCGTTCAATTGTTTAGAAAAATCTATATCTGCTTATTATTTTTAAAAAATGGTGCTCTTGAGTGACAGAGAGGAGAATCGCACGGCTAGATGAATTCTTTAAGAAAAAGCAAGGTATAGAAGATGAATTAAACAATGGAGGCAAAGCCAAAGATGTATCAGTAAACAAGTTGAATCTTTCAGACTTAATAAGGGAATACTCTGAGAAAATAAAACTCCCGGAGATAGTAGATCAAAATAAAGTAATTTATAGTATCGAGAAATTAGTGCAGCCAGGAGAGAAATGCATTATAGTTACAGAAAAAAATAAGGTGGCTACGGCCATTTTGAGGGTTTTAGGGAATGGTAAAAGAAGAATCATAAAAACTAAGTGGGGAGAGGCTATAGTATATGACGTTTTCTGGAACATGAAGAAATTCACAATTATACCTTTAAGGGGGCATATAACAGAGTACGCAACTACAGCTGATTTTTCTGGGAGATGGGAAAAAACGGATCCACGTGATATAATTAATCCCGAAGTTCTAATTAATATAACTAAAGAAAAACAAATAGCAGAAGCGCTCAAACGCGAAGCTATTGATGCATCAGCATTAATAATAGCGACAGATGCGGATGAAGAAGGTGCGAATATAGGACTAGAGGCTTATGAAATAATTAGAAAAGCGAAAGGGAGCGACCTACGCGTAGCTCAGATGTGGTTTATTAGTTTAAGACCCTCAGAGCTTCGTTCCGCTTTTCTGCATCCAATTGAGCCTAAGTGGAGTTGGGCTTATGCCGTAGAAGCTCGTAGAGTAATTGATGCAATGGTAGGCTTTTCTGCCACAAGAGAGCTTACATTATGCCTAAGAGATTATTTAAAACAATTAAAAGTGAATGTTTTCTCCATCGGGAGAGTCCAAACACCAACGCTATACTTACTATATTTGCGTGAACGAGAAATTAAAGATTTTAAACCTACACCTTATTGGTCACTGAAAGCAGAATTAAGAGTTGATAAAGAGGCTATAATTACTGCATTTCATGAGAAATCACCTTTTTATTCGCATAACGAAGCGTTGATGGCGTATAATTCTATAAGAAATGCTAGAGAAGCGATTGTTAAACATGTTGAGGAGAAAGAAGAAAAGAAGCTTCCTCCTCTCCCGCTTGATACTACAAAAGCTTTATCGATGTTGAATGAGATATTGGGATTATCATCAAAGAAAGCTATGGATATCTTAGAGGATCTCTATCTCAACGGCTTAATAACATATCCGAGAACAGAGACCGACAAATATCCTAAAAATTATGATCATACTTCGAACCTAAGAATACTCACTAAATTACCGGGTATCGGAATTTATGCGAAAAAAGCTTTAACAGCTGGGGGGATTTTAAAGAGAAACGGAACTAAGTTGATAGGAGATCATTTACCAATTACACCAATCGATGCTGCTGAGCCTAATGATCTAAGATTAACAACAAAAATTCACGCACAAGTATATGAGTTAATAGTCCGACGATATGTAGCTCTATTCTTAGAGCCGGTCTTATTGTTGAAGAAAAAATTCCTTTTGATGATTAATGAGGAACCGTTCGTAGTATCTGGTGTATTAATTAAACACTTAGGATTTGCCGAAGTGTACCCATACGGATTACCAAAGGAGACTTTAAGTTTTTCATTAAAGGAAGGTGACAAGTTAGAAGTGGTTAAGATTTATCCTCCAGAGAAGAATTATACTAAGCCTCCTCAAAGATTGTCTGACGGCGAACTTATTAAAATTATGGAGAAACTAGGATTGGGAACGAAGAGTACAAGGCCGGATCATATCGAGACGTTGATACGTAGAAAATATATTCAACGGCGAGGAAATAGATTAATAGTTACCGATATCGGATATTTTTTAGCCTCATTTTTAGAAAAAATATGGCCTGATTTTGTAAAACCTTATTTTAGCGCTTACGTGCATACTCTGATGAGAAAAGTCATGAATGATCAACTGGATTGGAGAGAAATGATAAGTATAATTCGTGATAAATATTTGAGTTTATTTGATGAATTACGCAAAAGTAAAGAGGCCCTCTTAGGCGGAATGAAAGAAGCTATTGCAAAGCATATCATCAGGGAAAAAGTGATTAATTGCCCCAAATGCAATGGAGTAATGATATTAATGAGCACTAAGAGCGGTAAAGTCAATTTACTGCAGTGTACTAAATGTGGATTTAATGTAATTATTCCACGTGCGAACAAATATGAAGTGACAGGTTTGAAATGCATTATCTGCAAGACAGAGATCCTAATTATGAAGCGTGAGGGGCGAAACATATACATCTGCCCGATATGCTGGAGAGAACGTGGTCCTTGTTATAAGTGCCCTGATCTCGAACGTTGTAGCGTTAAACCATTAGTGCAAAAAGAAAAGGAGAGATTTGTTGTTGGCCGATGTAAATGCGGAGGCAATCTTATTTTCCTAAAGAAGAGAAGATTAGTGGTTTGTAATAAATGCGGAAAGAAGTTCTATTTACCAAAAAAGGGTACCGTTACATTGCTTAAGAGTAAATGTTCTTCGCATGGACTTCGGCTCTTTTCAATAAGAGATAAGAACAAGAGGTATCATTATTGCATATTGTGTGGTTATAAAAAGATGTGATGATGTTATAAAAAGGCACTATAAAACAACATTTATTTCCCTACGATTTCTACAATTTACAATAGAAATTCTATAAACATAGCAAAATTAGCATTCAGAAAATGTCTAAGGCGATGAATAAAAGAATGCTGCCTAGGCTGGTTAATAGTGTACCGAGGATTAGTATAATCAAATTTCTTATTCGTAATCTCCGGGGATTATGATATATATAGAGAAATTGGTGCGAGAGTATCAATAAACTTATAATTAATAATACAATGCCCAATGCGATAGAGTATTTATGTAAAAACTCCAAAGGATGCAATTGTATCCCTCCTTCATATTGGGAAGAAGGCAATTATTAACAATGTGATTAATAATATGCCTACTATAAGTACTAGCCATTGCTTGAAGATTGTAAGAGTAAACTTATATTTAAAGTAATCTTCGGCTTCTTCTAAGCTTAAACCAAGTCTCTCATAATTTTCACGGGCTAGCTTTAAAATTCTTTCTTTTTCTTCTATTATTTTTATCCGTAAAGCTAATGTTCCCGCGAATAGCCCAATGCACATTAAAACAGTTATGGTATATTTTGAGTACTCTCTTATAAATAACCAGTAGCTGAATGTGATTATCGTGAAGAGGAGGAGTAAGATTGACATTAAACTCAGTATTCGTTCAATTTTTGTGTCTCCAATTAAGAATATTCTGCGTAATGTTTTGCTAAGTCCCAATATTATCACCGAGTTTCTTCAAGTGGCGTCAGATCCAACAATAGGAAATTTCTTTTAAGTATTTTTACTATTGTTTTGAAAGGAGATATTTGGCTTATATATCCATCGCTGTATAAGTTTAAGCTTAACCCCCAGATTGCGCTATTGAATGCTGGTATAACAAGCCACTTTAATATTCTTTCTTCTTTATCTCCAATTCTTAATTGTAGCGTAAAGTAAGCCCATACTTTCACGATTAATGATGAAGGATATATTGAATAAGCAGGATGTAAGTGACCACTAATTACAATGCTTACGTCCTTTAGGAGATCATTCGAGATTTTTTTATGGCCATGCACTATCAAGCATTTTTTCTTTTCATAAGATATTTTATAAGAATCTCTTATGCTAATTTTACGTTTTATTTTTCGAGATATTATAGTCTGGAGTAAACCATCATGATTTCCCTTCACTATGTATACCCTCTCTACGTAATCTAATGATTTCTCAAGCAATCTATTAATAGCGTCCATTACAAGAAGCGAGGGTTTTCCTATAGGATCCTTAATATCGCCGCAAATGATAAGATGGCGCAACTTTTTCATTTCCAGTAAGCTTAATAATTTTGAGGAATGTTCTTCGAGCATTTCTCTAATTAGTCTTTTATCTCTAGTCTTAAGATATCCGAAGTGAAGGTCGCTAACAATTAGTATTCTCTTATCCTTCAATGCTAACATTAGTGCTGGTGTATTCTCCATTAATTCCACAGACATCGTGAACACTATTGATAAGAACTCAAGAAAAAATCTTCATGTTAATTATAGAAAAATCTGGTGCCGGGGGCGGGACTCGAACCCGCGAGGCGAGATCGCCACCAGCTCTCCAGGCTGGCGCCGTTCCAGCTCGGCAACCCCGGCGCTTTTATGTTAATCTTTATTTACTTCATAATTCTTTAAGGACTCTATAGAGAGAAGAATGGTCTAATATAACTTAAATTTTTCCTGGTGCTGAATTTGGTTTCAATTGACCTTTTCTATTATATCTTCATCTTCGCTCTGCCTCTTATAATTGTTTTGCTTCCGATCGTGATTTCGTTTATTAAGGGAAAAAAAGACTTAATGAGAGCCTTAAGGGCATACACACAAGGCTTTATTAAAGTAGAGAGAAGACTTAAGGAATTCTTAAAACGTGAAGAATTTGAGAAAAATTTACTTGAATTATCATATGTGGCAAGAATCATCTCAGCAAATGCGCGACTTCATGCTACAATATCTTTAATAGATAGAAGAAACTATGTCTACTATCTCTACAAACTTTTTGGGAAATTACCCGATATAATGGCAATACGCATTTTCATTGATCATTTACCTGCGGCTTCCTTATACATAATCCCACGTAAAAAGAAAAGGATATTATCAAAGGTGATAGCATATCTCTCCAAGTTAGAGGAAATAAATATACCAAGTCTTAGAGACTGGTTTATTTTCAGTTCGGATGAACCGAGATTTGCGCTGCGATTTTTATCAAAAAGAATATTGGAGCTTATAAGGGATCTTAAGGATGTTATTAATTATATTGTAGTTGATTACTCACAACCTAATATCGAGGCGAGTTTTGAGGTCAGTGAACCAGAGAGTGAGAACATAATTACTAAAAGTATAATGCTTACTACAAATTTAATGTTAAATATCGTTAAGGTAAAAGGAGCGGGTAAAGAGAAGGAAATTACAAAATTCTTGCGTCGTGCTTTATCAGAATAGCCTATTTACCTCGTTTCAGTTTTTTCTTCCAGACTTTCCTCTAATTCTTCTAATATATTTTCGGCTTCTTCTTCACTTACTGACATTAATTGGTCTAAGAAATCATCAGTTAATAGACCATGTTCTACAAGGAATTCTAAATCCTCATAATCTAGTTTTCCTTGTCTAAGGAATTTTTCTTGTATTTCCCTTAATCTTTGCTGCAGTATTCTTTTGAGTTCCTCTTTTCTCCTTAATTCCTCCTGCTCTTCGCGGATTTTGCTTATTCTCTTGAGGGCGAACATTATTTTTCTTCTCAGATCTCTTATTTCCGCTAATTTCTCATTTATTTTTTCTATCTCTGATCTAAGTTCCTGTATCTGAAAATGATGCTTATCAGCTTCCATCTTTCTCTCATCACGAAGCTTTACTAATTCGGCGATTTTCTCATCGAGTCTTCGTCTTTCCTCGTAATAGATGGCTAAAGAGCGCCTAAGAGCACTGAGATCCATGCGATATTTTTCTAATTCTTGTCTGAGTTTCTGTAGACTGCGCCATTTTTCTTCCTTCTGTTTCAACTCCTTTAAACGCTCAGATAGTCTGAGGATCTTTTCTGTTAGTCTTTTTTCAATTATATCTGGAAGACTCTGAGTCTGGAGTATCCATTCGAGACGCTCGATGTTGGCTTCCAAACGTCGTAATTCTCTTTTATTAAAATTGCCTATCTCTCTCTCTAACAATTGAATTTGCTCAGTTAGCTCCTTAATTTTTGATTTAATTTGGTCGCCTTCTTTTTTCTTTTCATTTATGAATTGCTGCAATTCCTTTCTCTTACTTCTTAACTGTTTTATTATTTGTGCTACCTCGCGCACTTTTTCGTTAAGCTCATTGCGTTTGTTTCTCTCGTCTCGCAATAAAGAGATTTTTTCTCGACGTTGTTCTATTAATATCCTAGTTAGTTCGCGCAATTCATTGAACTTCCTACTTAATTTCTTTGAAATTAATCTTAAATCCATGTCCAATAGCGCCTCTGGCGGTGCCTCTATTGCTTTTTGTAAATCTTCTGGAAGTTTAAGTGAACTTTCCACGCTTTCTAAGATTTCACTTGACATTCTATCCTTTCGCCTCCTCTATTTGACATCGATCTTCTTTAATTTCATATCCCATAATATATTAAAATAATTCCCTAACAACATGAGTTAATTTTTCTTTAGTATAATGATACGAGATGAAATTCTTATAACTAATGCGTATTTAAGATGTTCTCTCTTTGTTTTTGAATTATTCACCTTTTTTAAATCTGTTTTCCCAAAAAATCTATTTAAGATAAGTATACCTGACAGGAGAATTTTCACAGAAGGTTAGAAAATGGTAAATACTGAAAAACGCGAAGAGGAAATAATACCAATTGACGATATACTCATTATTCCCAAAATCTTAAGACAAAGGTTAAAACAAATAGGTATCCTTGGTTTGAGGAAATTTCAATTAGAGGCCTTAAATTATGGTATAGAGGGAAAGAATCTGGTTATTTCAGCACCAACGGGGTCTGGGAAGACACTAATAGGCGAGATTTTAGCTGTGATTAGATCGATGAATGATCGAAAGAAAACGCTTTTTGTTGTTCCATACAAAGCGCTAGCAGAAGAACTAAAAGGAGAACTGGTAGTCAGATATCCATTCATACATGTGGGAATCTCAACGGGGGATTATCGAGAGACACCTATAGCAAAATTAGGAATTTATGATCTCATAATATTAACCTATGAGAAAGCCGATATGATAAGGAGAGAACAACCAAGATGGCTGAAAGAAGTTTCTCTTGTCGTAATAGACGAGATTCACCTATTAAGCGACCCAGAGAGGGGAGCAATATTAGATGTTATCAGCGCGAAGTTTCTTGAACTCGGTTATCAGCTGATGGCTCTGTCTGCAACGATTAAAAATGCTGAGGAAATTGCTAGCTGGCTGAATGCGAAACTAATAAATAGTGATTACAGACCTGTTAAATTGCTGGAGGGAGTATATCTTCCCCAGCGGGCTAAGATATATTATTATGATCCGAGACCACAAGAAGCTGAAGTAATAATTATTGGGAGACAGAACAGAGAATCAAAAAATCTAATCAGTGATCAGTCCCGGTTAGATGATTTCTTTAAAGAGATGAAGTCTGATAAAGAAATTATTGAAAATCAACTCTCAAGAATTTTTGGAACTAAGGCAGAGATACTATCTGTAAGAGAGGGAAGAATCAAAAAATACATGCGAGTAATGTCTTCTGATGATCTCACAGAGCGATTATCAAAGATTTTTTATGACAGATTAGATGAAGGAATCATTGTATGCGATGATGTATTTCTAGTACCCAAAAACATAAGGGGCCGGGGATTCATGAAATATGTACTTGATTTAACATACGACTTACTTACAAAAGCATCGCAACTCGGAACCACATGGCAGATTCTAATCTTTAGAAGATCAAGAAGGCTTTCTCAAAATACGGCATTAAAGATAGCCAAAATGATGGAAAAAACAGGGCTCAGTTCTCTTTTCCCGCATGCGAAAGATGTTGCAAAAGAGCTAAAAGAAACTCTAGACGAAATAACGCCATTGAGTGAAGAGTTAATACAAACTCTAAGAAGGGGCGTGGCATTTCATCATGCTGGATTAACAAAAGAGGAGAGAAGAATTGTCGAAAAAGCATTTCGTGAGAGAAAAATTGGTGTGATAGTAGCTACTCCTACATTGGGAGCCGGAATAAATCTACCAGCTAGAAGGGTTGTCATTGAACATTATTTTTATGATCCATTATTTGGGACTCAGCGAATATCTGTTGCTCACTTTAAACAACGTGGTGGAAGAGCTGGTAGACCTGGATTAGATCAAGTTGGTGAAGCTATATTAATTGCTATTGATGAAGATGATCTCATCTCTTTATTCGAGCATTATGTCTTGAATGAACCAGAGCCTATAAGAAGTTCATTAGGACTTTATCCCCCTACTATTAGAGAACAAGTTCTCGCTTATATTGCATCAGAGACGGGAATTCTTGGCATAACATTAGAAGCAATTTTGAACTTCTTCAGAAGGACATTTTACTATTGGCAAGCCGAAAGATCATCCGATTTCTATTCACTATCAGTGCTAGAAGAGAATATCATTAGAAGTTTACAAGATCTACAATCATGGGGATTCATAAAATCTAGGACTGAGGGGGAAGTTAATTATTACTATGCGACTAGAATTGGAAAGAAAGTATCGAGCATCTACATAGATCCATTAAGTGCGAGATATATTCTTGATTTCTTAAATAAATGGTTCGGGAAGTCAAAAAGACGAGAAACTAAACTAGGGTTGAAAGATGCAGCAAAGTTATTTTTATCTCTTAGTTTTACACCAGATTTATCCCATATGAAATTAAGACTACTGAGTAATCTAACCACGCTAGCTAGGTATATTTTGAATGCGCCGAAGAGGATATATGACGCCATAGAGGATTTGATTGACGAGAGTATGCTCCAAATACTGAGATCCTTAGCTGCAAAGCAATACTACGAATTATCATCAGATATAGAGGATCTCATAGGATCTTTAGGCATTGTTGTTGTCCTTTTAATGTGGATAGAGGGTATTCCGATAAAGAATATTCTTCTACCCTTCTCGCCAAACTTCAGTGGAGGAGATCTAAGAGAACTCGTAAGAATATCAGAATGGTTACTATATTGTACAAAAGAATTAGCGGCATCTCTTAACATCGATATACGGTTTATTAGATTCATAGAAACGATAAGAGAACGCGTTGAGCATGGCGTAACAGAAGACCTGCTTGAATTAGTGCGCATACCAGGCGTAGGACGCGTTAGAGCCATGCAACTTAAGAATTATGGGTATGATTCTATAAATAAAATAGCTAAGGCATCAAAAAGCGCTTTAACAGCAATTCCAGGTATAGGCGAAAAGATTGCAGAGAGGATTCTTGAATATGTAAGAAAAAAGTTGGGGGAGAGTAGATAACTAACAATACAATGTACAAATTCTTATTGAAACTTATCAGCATTAAGTTTCTGTTATTTTTCACTTAATTACTCGCTCTCTTCTATGTCTTTTATTCCCTCGTCCGTGATTTCAAATACAGCTTCGCTTTCTGGTAAATAGGGACTATCTTCCAATCGCGCAATTCGTTTATTGCCTTTTCCTTTTCTTAAAGAAACTCGCGTCGTTACATTATGCGCTAAGATGTGCCCGCCTATAGCGCTGATTGGACTTCCAAAGAACGTTGCTGGATTTGTAACAACCTGATTTGTTATTACTACAGCTACATCAAATGCAAATGCTATTCTCTGAAGATCATGAATGTGTATGTTTAATTTCTGTTGTCTAACTGCAAGAGTATCTATTCCTACATACTCTGCTCTAAAGTGATTCATTATAGAGTCTACTATTATCAGCTTTATATTTTCAATTGGTATTACTTTCTTCACTTTCCTAACTATCTCCATTTGGTGATCTGTTGAGAATGCTCTTGCTACAATGATGTTTTCTAGTGTTTTTTCCGGATCTAAACCAAACCGCTTAGCGATGGGTATTATTCTCTCAGGCCTAAAGGTCCCTTCAGTATCAATGTATAATGCTTTAGCATTCAGTCCTTTTTTTTCTTCTGGTAATTGCACAGTAACTGCTAATGTGTGGCATATTTGTGTTTTTCCCGTTCTATATTCACCGTAAAATTCGGTTATTCCTTGGGTCTCTACTCCCCCTCCTAGTAGATCATCAAGAGATTTGGATCCTGTTGTTATATGTTTAACATTTTTTCTTTTTTGTAAGAAATCAAGAGCTGTGGAAAAATCCAATTTGGTAACTTGTCTCGCAGCTTCAACAATTTTTTCTGCAGTTTTCTCTCCAATGCCAGTTTCTTCGGCTAAGATACGAGGAGATGTCACAGCTAACAAGTTTATAGATACGTAACCAGCATCAAATAGCTTTAGTGCGATTGTTTTTCCTATTCCGGGTAGTGATGATAGCTCTTTTAAGACTCGTTGTTTCCATTCTTTCTCATTGAATGTTCTCTCTTTAGCTTTTTGTGTCATAATAATCTACCAATCTGCATATAAATCCATTAGAAGATGGCAAAGATGGTAATTCAATTTAAATTTTCACTACATCTTTCAAAAAAATGAAAAATGTTTGATGATAAAGTCTCTCTCCATAACTTATAAGTTCGCCTACTTCTGATAATTTTAAATAATTATCCCACAATACACTCTGTTAAAAATATTAAACCCTATTAGGTGATAAAAATGACGCATGGATCACTAGATAAAGCGGGAAAAGTTCGTAGAGCGACAATTGAAGCAATGAAAGCCTTAGGAATAACACCTAAAGAGAGGAAATCACCACCGCCTAGAATAAGAAATCGTGAGAACTATTATAAGAGGTTTATCTTAAAACTCCGTTGGGGCCAGCCAAAAGGGAGGCGTAGATAGTATATTATATGGGGAAAACGTGCACAATATAACGAAGTAAGTAACATCAATTGTAAATTTTTTGAGAAATGTTTGCTCTCTTCTTTTCATAGCGAGATTATTGATGGAATACTGTGGTTGGGAAATATAAATGGACATGAATACTTGGAGATGACACTTATGAAACGCCTCGGAATAGGAGTAACTGGAATGCCGGGAGCAGGGAAGAGTTTATTTTCTGCAGCAGCGGAGAAATTAGGACTTCCCGTTGTGAGGATGGGAGATATAGTGTTCGACGAGGTTAAGAAAAGAGGACTTCCTCTAACGCTGGAAAATGTGGGAAAAATAGCTATTGAGTTGCGAAGAGAATATGGACCAGATATAGTTGCTAGAAAAGTCATTGAGCGCATTCAAAGTGGTTCTTTTGAGAATCAACAGATAATTGTAATCGAAGGAATAAGAAGCTTAGAAGAAGTAAACGTGTTTAAGAATTTTTTTGAAGAGTTTATCTTAGTTGCTATACATGCGCCGCCGAATATTAGATATGAGAGATTAATAAAGAGAGGACGCGCGGATGATACGCTTAATGTCGATAAATTAAAAAAGCGTGATTTAAGAGAACTAGGGATGGGAATAGGTAATGTAATTGCCATGGCTGATGAGGTATTAATTAATAAAGATAAGACGTATGAAGCATTTTTTAATGAATGTATAGATTTCTTGCACGCTTTGATTAAAAAATTGCGTGATTAAATTGGCTGTTAAAATTCGCATTATAGTTGAAGTATACCCGACAGAGGAAGAAGAGAGAGTATTACAAGCGATTAAGAATGTAGTATCTTATAATAATTTAGAGCAAAAAAAGGTAACTGTTCTCGGAAACAATACAAAACGCATAATATTTGAGGGACTTTTAATTTCATTATCAAAATTAAAGACAAAAATCGCGATTAAACGAATCCAGGAACACGTACGCAATTTTTTATTGAAAAATACGACCCAGAATTCATCGTATCTATTTCTTAATAAACAAGCAGCCTATGCAGGGAATGTAGCTCTCTGCGAGACTCGTAATGAAAGTCCTTTAGGCCCCATTACAATTGAACTTATCGCAGAGGACTCTGATGAGTTGTATTCTGCGATCGTTTGGCTGACGGAGGGATAGATGAGATCTATGATATGTGAAAACTATAGATCGATGACATAAAAATTACCATGTCGATACTCTAATACTTTACCTGCCACTTGATTACCTACATAGTTAATCGTGGAGAAAATGCTGATTAGTTTTCCGTCAAAGAATTTTCTTATTCCTTCAATCAAGAAGAGATGTGCTCTGATTAAATACTCTGCTTTACTATTGATCATAAATCGCTGAAAGATTTTTCTTCCAAATAAGTAGATTCCAGGGCCTCTCGGACTTGGGGCATAATACTCTAAATTGTCATCTGGATCATTCCATAAAATCTGTAAGGCGATCGAATCTGTGGGGTTAAAGTCTCCCTTTTTAAGTTTATAGAAGTCTCTGATATTAGTTGCTTCTATCGGTATTCCGCCATGAAGAGCGACTACTTTATTATCATCCATTAGAGCTACGAATGGAAATTGTGCAAATATATCGTTGTATTTACGATAGATTTCATGTGCTCTTTTCCTAAATTTCATTTCTAATTCTGATAAGAAACCATAATAGCGATTTATTTCTTCTGTCTCATGGTTTCCTCTTAGAAGAATAATTTGTTCTGGATTTTCATTTTTTAGATACAAAATATCGTTAATTATTTCTGTAGAATAAAATCCGCGATCCACGTAATCCCCGAGAAATATAGTTATGATCGAGCGATTTGAGATAATCTTTTTAATCCTCTTCCACGCGTTTAAATCTCCATGAATATCTCCCACAAATATGGCTCTATCTTCATTAAGATTTAAGATAGGAGGCTCTTTTGCAAGAATACTTTTTGATTCGTCCAGTAAGGTGAGTATTTTCTCCGCATCTTTATGATCGATGCCAGACATTGTCAATTCCCAAATCTATAGTAAGTATTTAGTATCAATAAGAGACTAAGTTTAGAAGAAAAGTTGAATCAGAGGTGGTGCACTTCATCAGTAATCAGGAAGGTGAGGCTTTACATCATCTTCATAACCTATACGTAGCATAAAAAAGTTAGTTAAATTTTTTCATATTTAGTAACAATCTTGTATCTAAGTAATTCGTAAAAATCTCGACAGACATAGCGTTGTATGGAAGTATAGATGAGTAAGAAATTAAGTGGTGTTGGTGGTGTCTGATAACGAATATGATGAATCTCTCATAAAAGAGATCCTTCAAAGACATATAGATACAGCTGTTGATGTATTCGTGCAGAATATCGTTGATGGTATTAGAGATGAGCTTTCTAGAGAGAGGGAGAGAATTTTAAGAGAATCGGAAAAACTATTGATGGAAACTCTTCTTAGACGGATATTTCAGGCTGTTATTCAATATCTAAGAGACATTATTGATAAGGTCTTAAGAGAGCGTTTAGATATGATACAAGATTATATTGCATCAATCTTAAGACGAGAAATATCAAGTATGCAGTATGCATTAAAACCATCTATTCGAGAAGAAAGGATACTTCCAAGAGAAGAAGAGAAGGAGGTAGAGCAACTTAAAAGAAAAGTTCTAGAATTATCAAATAAGTTGAGGTTATGCCAAATGAACTTAGCAAACGTTAGCGATAGGCTTGGGAAGTTCTTTAACTTAATGCTGAGATTTGAGCCTAAATTTCATGCTCTCCCAATAATCGAACAAGCTGGAGAAATTGATATAGATGAGTTAGCGAGAATTTTAAGAACTAAGAAAAGCGAACTGTTAGAGTTTCTCAGAATCACTAGTGAAGTGGGTATTACTTACATTCACGAGAACAAGGTTCGTTTAACGGTTCCGATATTTAAGTCAAGGATAAGAGGTAAGTAAAAGCGATTTTTAAAGTTAGGGATAATCTAATATTTGACAATGCCTTTCCAACCTAGTTGTTTTAGGAGCTCACCGACTGAAATCCACTTGCTCTCGAATTTCTCTTTAATTCCTATATCCTCAAACTTAATTGGCGTTAATTTTCTGAATTCTGGAGGAACTCCCAAGTAAACTCTTAATCTTTTATAAGCTAATCGTCCACGGGATTTTTTCCAAGGGAGCATTCCTCTTATTGTTCTTTTTACAAATAAATCGGGGCGGGAATAATGAAAGGGCCCGCGTCTAGGATTTGTCCTTGAATGAATTTCCGATTTTGCTCTGTATTTTTCTATTATATATTGAGGGTCTCCAGAGATAATAGCTTTCTCGGCATTAATTATAACTACTCTTTTTCCTTCAAGCAACATTTTAGCCACACGAGCCCCTAATCTTCCTAAAATTGTGTCAGAAGCATCAACTAGAATGAAATCCGGTTTCTTTTCTTTCTTTTCATTCATTGTCATCACCACTCAGTATAAAATCTAGATGATTATCTTAACATTAGAACCCTTAGGATTTTCCTTTATTAATTCATTAATGCTTAATGCTTTTCCTCCAACTTTTATGATTTTATTTAAAGCGCTTTCGGAGAAAGCAAAAGCTGCTATAACTACTGGGTGATCAAGTGTTCCCCCACCTAACACTTTACCTGGCACAACTATTATATCGTTTTCTTTGGTTAAACGATTTATTTTTGAAAGGTTCACTGCAACTTTTTTTCTTCTTGGTCTCTCTAAAATATCAGCAACTACGCGCCAAATTTTTGCTTTTTTTTCTCTAGCTACCTTATGAAGCATTTTAACCGTAGCATAAAGATAGACATTTGTGGTTTTAGTTTTTATCGTCATTCAATATCACCAGAGTAAAAGTATTGCATCCAACCTCGTTCTTTTATTTCATTTAAGATTGACTCTAATAAGGATTCGTTCTTCAATTTCTCATTCCACATATCACTACCAATAACATCGGGATGTAATTTAACTTTGACTTTCCAGTCCTTAAAATGTTTGACCAGAATATATCGTATTACAGCTGATATATGTAAAATTAACGGGCAAAAAGGTGTAGTTGGAATCCATGATATATCGATATTTTTTTCATTCTCATCAATTGATACGAAATCAGCTCTTATCAAGCCTGAGTCTACTAGATTCATTCCCGTCTCAGGATCTCTTATGTCTTTCAATATTTTGAGCACCAAACTTTTCATTACTTCTAAACGTTTCTTTTTTTCGATTTCTTTTTCTTCATCATTCAATACAACCACTCTCTATAAAACTGTCCCTAAATTAGACAAATTAATTATTGGATGCTCTTAAGGAGTTTTTTTAAATTTTCGTCTTCTGGGTTAATTTCCTGAGCTTTATTTAAGAGTTCTATAGCCTTATTTATCTGTCCCATTAGGACATAGATATGAGCCATTTCAATGAGAAGTTCATAATCCTCGTAATCGTCTTCTTCTAACTCGATGTTATATGCTTTATTTAGAGCTCTAAGCGCATCATCATACATTCTTAAATCTCTAAGAATGAACCCCTTTAGAATCCATGCTTCAGCGAAATCACTTCTAAGCTCTGTTGCCCTATTTAAGGCTTTTAGTGCTTCTTCATTTCTTCCTTTATTTCTCTCAATTAAACCCTTAAGAAACCACACGCGTGGATCGTCTCGTCTTCTTGATATTAAAACGTCTAGTTTTTTTTCTGCTTCTCTAATTTTACCCTCCAAAGCGAGATTTATCGCTTTCTCTACTATATCCATTTTTCTCCCTCGTATATGAGAAATCTAAATGTATAATTCACAATGGAGTATTTTTTAAAAAGGCTTAGTCATGGAGCGAAAGGGTATGAGACTTTTTTTCATCACGAGCAATATACACAAATTTTTGGAGATTAAGGAGATTTTTAGTAGTGAAAAAATGGATCTAAAGCTCACAATGACTAACTTACGGAAGATTGAGATTCAAGATGAAGATTTAGTTAAAATTGTTAAGTTTGCAACCGAGCATCTCTTGTCCAATGGGTATGATAATTTCTTCATAGAAGATTCTGGACTATTTATTCGAGCTTTAAATAACTTTCCCGGACCATTTTCAAGTTACGTATATAAGACGATAGGAAATTCAGGAATTCTAAGACTTATGCAAGATATAGATGATAGATCAGCGTATTTTAAGTCAGTAATAGCTCTTTGCTATAATGGAAAAATAAAGATGTTCGAGGGTATTGTTAATGGAACAATATCGCGTGAGATAAAGGGAAATAAAGGCTTTGGCTTTGATCCCATTTTCATTCCGAGAGGTTACTCAAAAACGTTCGGAGAAATGGAACGTTTTGAGAAAAATAAAATATCGCATAGAGCTAAGGCGGCAAGAGAAATGATAAAGTATTTAAAACAACTACTTTCGTCGACGTAAGATTTTACCTACTCTTCCTGAGATACCATATCCTATATAAATTACAATAATCGCCACCATTATTACAGCTACGAAGATGACCGTTGGCGGGATTTCTATGCTAGGCAGTAATTGAAACTGTTGATCTTTTAATACGACAAGTTTTCTTTCATGCAACGGCTCATAGTAACAAATGAACATCGCTGTTAAATTGTATTTATCTGGAGGTAAATCACTCAATGAAATCGTCACATGCACCGTATAAGATTCGCGATACTGAAGTTGGTATTTTTCTAAGTCCCTTATAATCATTTTAGCTAAACGTACTTCTCCTCCCATTTTTTTAGCGTATACTATTGTGACATTAAATCGAACTAAGGTTAGAGGCCGTGTATCATTATTTAAAATACTTGCCATAATTTCAATTTCTTCATTCTGTCGATATTTCTCTTTGATTGTTGTAGCATCTGCTATTATATCAGCTCCATAAGACGCGATTGGACTTATAATTAAAAGCGCTGATAAAAGAACGGTAATAGTAATTCGTCTTTTCATATTAATTCCACCATATATTTATTTTTCCAATGATTGTTACCTGCTTGCATTTCTCTGAATGATACAAATTTAATAATGGTGAAAAAATATTCGTTTTTTACACATATTGGGGTGTTTAATATGCAACCGTCAAATAAGCCTTCCTCTGAGGTAGAAAAAATAATTGTAAGATCGTATCCTAAAGTTGTTACTCTTCTTCCAACGGCTGTGCTTGCAATAATATTTGGTACGATAGAATCTATACCATTCATAGGTACATTACCTAGTGTCCAGAAAGCATTAGGTCTCGTATTCGTTCTTTTCTTGATATTTAACGTCTTCATCATAGCATTTGAGTTTAATGAGGCAAAAACATTTGGATTAATAACTATTATCGTTATCCTTGTTCTCGTTTACTTGTTATTAGCACAGCTAAAGGTGGTGCCAGGATCTTTATTGATTGAAGCTTTATTAGGCGTAGAAGCGTATTTATCAAGTCATGCGTACTTCTTAGTAGGTTTTGGATTCTTATTTACACTGTTTCTAATATGGCTTAGTAGGCGATGGGATTATTGGATTATAGAACCCAATCAGATTACCCATCACAGAGGGATATTTGGCAAAATTGAACGCTATCCAACGCATGGAATGAAGTATTCTATAGAAATCAGTGATATATTTGAGTATGCTTTATTTAGGAGCGGAACATTAGTTTTATATTTTCCCTCAGAAAGAAAAATGATTAGTCTTCCGTTAGTTCCAAATATTAAGCGAGTAGAAAGGCACATTCAAGAGTTATTAGGAATCATAGAAGTGGAAGAGGAAGAGTGAAGATGCAGATAAGTCCGCAAGATCTCGTAGAGTACATAATTTATTTACTTGGAATATTAACTATTGTTGCCATTTTACTTCATCACGTATATGCGCAAAGGAAGATAGCAGTTAGGAGAAGACGTAAATAAAAATCGAATAATGATTAACTTTTTATTTTTTCACAACTAACAGAAAGAGAGATTGTATAATTATTGTATTGATTCGAGGTTATTAATATGAGCGCAGAGCAAGCTAGTCAAAGGCTCACAAGAAGGTTCACAAGACGGCGTGTACAAAGGAAATCACCTGGCATAAGAAGAATGAAAATAGCTCTTAAGGTAGCTGGGATTGATGTAAGCAAATTAGAAGAATTCACTCGTAGTTTAGTTGCGATCCTTAAGAATAGAGGTGCAAAAGTTTCTGGTCCTATAAGATTACCAACAAAGAGGCTTTTCTTGTCAGTGAGGAAGTCTCCATGCGGAGAAGGAACTCCTACATATGATTTCTTTGAATTTAGTATACATAAGCGATTGATAGTCGCAGAGCTCACAAGGCAAGATTTAGTATACTTAGTAGGCGTATCTGTGCCTCGCGATTTATGGACTGAGATCAAACTTCATCAAAAGTGAAGTTAATTTTTAAATTAAATGTTTTCAAGCTCTCTTAATTCCTCTTCAGAAACCTCTATTTCTCCCTCCATTTCTTCTATTTCTTCCACTGTTAGAATCCTTGGTTGTTCGACTATCTTTAATTTTCGAGAATCAGCATAGAATCCTATGACTGCTCCAATAATGCCCGCTATTAATGCAAAAGAAATAGCCCACGTAATCATAAAGAGAATATCTAATACCATGACTCCTCCAGCTAATATCCAAGTGATAAAACTGGATATATAGGCGGATAGAAAACCACTTGAAATTCTAGAAGCTAAATATCCCGCTATTACTCCGGTGATTATTATGTTAAGTGAGATGATTAAAGCCCCTTGTAGAAATTCATTATTACCGATTATATATGAAAATATACTAATAAAGAAATTCGTTGCTACAACATTGTATAATAGAAAACTTATTATCGATGACAGAATCAGAGAGAAGACAAATGACTTTACTGGAGAGGATCTGATATTTGGTAGGAATCTTAGATGTTTTTTGATTATATTATATATTAGCATTTCTGATTTACGCTTTATTCTGGAAGTCTCAAAGACAACACCCTCTTCAGGGGAAGCTTCACTGAGTAATTCCGCCAGTCGTTGACTTAAGTCCTTTAACATATTTATTGTAGCTTTTCTATGATCCTTGCTATCAGATATCGCTGCTATCCAATAAAGTCTATTATTCACTTTACTTGAAAAGAAAGTTAATGCATATCCATTGAAATCTATTCGCTGAGGTGCGGCGAAAGTTTCCTGACCAAAGTTTAATAGAGCAGTAATAAAGCTTCCTATTAGAATATCATCCTTTCCTTTAAATAAAGATTCGGGAGCTTTTTTGGATTTCCACGTGAGAATAGGTACGCCAGAAGCATCCAATATAAATACGGCATGAATCATATCATCACCTACGCTCAGCACTTAAAGGAATCATCATCTATCAGAGATCACCTCCATCATCATGGCAGTGCTCGGAAAAATATACCATAACTAATATACTATAACAAATCTGTTAGTAATGCTTATTTAAAAACACTTTTGTAGTTCTTAATCAATAGGAAGTATCAAAAATTCGATGAGGAGAGTAGTGTGTCACCACGAAGGTCTTTAAGTAGTAGGTATCTAGCGTGTTTGCAGTGTAGAAGAGTTTTTGCACTAACAGAGTTAGAACGTGAAAGAAAGGAGAAGCGTCGAGATGTAATTGTGTGCCCTTATTGTGGATCTACAAGTTTTACGAAAATTTTCTCCGATATAGTACTTATCGTTAACCCCGAGAAATCTAAAGTGGCTAAGTATCTTAAAATAATTCATCCGGGAGTGTTCGCATATACCCTAGAATAGATAAAAAAGATAATAGTATAGTTCAGCGTAAGCTGATTTTGTACGTAACTAAGCATTGTTTTCTGAAAGGTATTTTTCTTAAAGTAACTAAAGGCGTTTTTACCCAAGAATCTGTAATAGATAATTTTATAAACCTTAATAGGCTATGCAAGTTAATGCTTGAATGTATATAAAAAGGCGGATTATAAATGGCTCCAAAGTTCTGCCCTGCATGTGGTTCTATTATGACAATAAAAAAAGATGATGGTAAATTAGTTGCGATATGCCCAGTATGCGGTTATAAAGAAGTAGTGGATAAAACATTGCCAGTTAGTCTCTTACCCGCGGATGTTGAGGAGGAATTATCTGTGAGAAAAGGCGTAATAAAGGATAAGTCTATTAAGAAAATTTCTATTGATGAGGATACACTAAAAGAAGCCTTAGATCAACTAAATGAAGCTGGTGAAGACTAATCATTAGGTGAGATGATCATTCCAACGAAGGATGATATTATAAGGCGCATTTCAAGTAGTTATAAGAGATACTTTCTCACTGGGATAGCGTTCTTCGATAAACATGGAGGTTTTCCTCTTTATGAAATAACAGAAATTTGTGGCGCTGCCGGTGCTGGAAAGACTATTCTTCTTCATCAATTAGCATTTCGCTTTCTTTATAGCTACAGAGAAGGCATAGCTCTATACATCGATGCCGACAAGAGCTTTAATCCTAAAAGAATAGTGAAATTATGTTTAGCAAATAGTATTGAAGCACGAAGTTTATTATCTAGAATTTATGTATACCAAATAAATGATCTACATGGCATGATGCGAACTGTGATCGGGAAAATTAAAGAAAATGCTTCTGATCATGAGGTATTGTTAATAATTGATTCCGTTCCCACTATATTAGAGAGCGAATTATTATTTAAGGATGAAGAGGCGTGGTCTTCTGAGTATTTACATACTGTTGTCAAATTAGGCGTCTTCTTACAAAAGATATCCGATGGATGTACAATAGTAGTATCTAATCAAGTCAGAGCCTACATCAAGGAGGACAAATCACTTATGGAGTCGAAAGTTTTTGGGCAGCATATTGAGGATATATGGACAGTGGAGAAAGTTGTTCCAGCATTAGGTAGAGTATGGGAATTATTCATAGACAATCGCTTTTACATTAAAAAACTCCGCAGAGACCGACGGTTAATAATAACCATATTTTCTAGTTCATATCCCGAAACTTTTGGTATGATTAAATTCCGAGATGAATTTTTTGAATAAAGGGGTGACATTTATGTCGATACGAGCATCAATTCGTATTGCAAGTGCTTTAATTAATGTTTCTTTGCAACTACGCGCATTATTGTTAATAAAAAAGGTGTTAGTAGTTAATAACCCCAGTGATTTAATAATCTATAAATTAATGTGTATAATTATAATTCTTAACCTTATTCTGAGTACTACGATTTCAATGACGCATTTATTATTGACAGTTATGATAGAAGAACCCATAATAATAAAGATTGCTGAGATAATCCTGGCTTATGCAAGCGTGGATACTCTCTATATTCTTCATGTATTATTGATTCTTCACGTTCTCACAGTGTTAAATCAAGCAACCCTACTGAGTTTATGATAATATGAACGAATTTGAAACAAAGCCGGAACATTGAATTGATCAAAAACGACTTCGAATATCGTTACATTTCATGGGGATAATATGTTGTACTTAACGTAAGATAAATTTTAAAAACTTGCAGAATGATAATAATATTACTTTAGCTTAATGATAGTTATTCAAAATACAAGCCGCCGTAGCTCAGTTGGTAGAGCGCCCGGCTGTTAACCGGGAGGTCGCCGGTTCAAGTCCGGCCGGCGGCGCCAGTGTAATATACTTCCTTCTTAACTAACATTTTTCTCTCAGAATTTAGACCCTAAGAACCTTGTTGCAACGATATCTCTGAACACTAAGGAATAAAGATTTTTTAACACAATTTTAGTGAGTTTCTTATTCGACTAATAATTTTCTCAGCTTTTATTGAGCCAGGAATATTAGCTCTTTTGAACAAAGTTTTTTCTCCCTTGATAGTTGCATCCACTATGAGCCTAGCACGAGGAGTACCTGAATGATCAAGGGAGGAGCCTTTTCCGCGAGGTATAATTATGTAATCACGAATAGGATGAGCACGTGTTATAACTGCCCAGTAGACGTCCTCACAGCTTCTTATATTTATATCGGGATCAACAATTATGACCTTTTTTAGGCTTGGGTGAGCAGCAAACGCCGCTAGACCAGCGTCTATTGGTTCGTCTTCATGGCGTTTTTCGATGGAAATGATGCATTCTAACCATCCACAACCCCATGTAGCAAGATGAACATCCCTTACGATAGTTACTCCACGGACGGAATCATAAATTCTAGCTTCGCGAGGAATTCCCATTAGAGTTTTATGTTCTATTCCAGCAGGAAGAATTGTATGGAAAATAGGATTTCTGCGTAATAATATTGCGGAAATTTGGAATACTGGTTGTTTTCGAATAATATCATAAGTTCCTGTTATATCAACAAAAGGACCTTCTTCCTCCATTGAATCAACTAAAAACCTACCTTCTAATACAATTTCTGCCGATGCAGGGTATTCTATATTCACGGTTACTCCTTTAGTTATCTCTAACGGTTTTTCAAGTAATGCAGATGCTACTTCTAACTCATCGACATCGATCGGTACTGATGCGGCTCCAGCAATAGCTGTTGCTGGGTCAACACCTATAACTACAGCTGCTTCTAGATCTTTACCCATCTCTTGTGCTTTCTGTAAATAATGCCATAGATCTCTTTTCACAACTCTAACCACTAATAAATCCCTCCCAATAGGCGTCATACGGTGATATGATGCATTTCTAACACTCGTCTCTGGGTCCTTTGCAATAACTATGCCCGCGGTTATGTATGGGCCCTTATCTTTTTCATAGAAGGTAGGAATTGGTAGAATGTTTATATCAATGCCATCTTTTATGGTATAATCAAAGCTATGTGCAATAACTTTAAGAGGTTCGGGGTTTCTTATCGCCTCATTAATTTTTTGCAGGAGCTCGTTTTCTCGTAATCCTAAAGCAGTAGATAGTCTATATCTATCCCCATATATTCCCGCCACAATTCTAAAGTTCGAATAACCCTCAATATTTTCGAACAGTAAAGCAAATTTATTCTCGAATTCTCGTATGACTAGTGGAATTTCGTATCTTGGTGAGAGTGCATGATTGATACGCAATAATAGCTTTTCTCTTTCTAATCTATCAATCGTTTCTCTTAAACTAGTCGACAAAGTATCACCACATAATTAAGGCACTTAGATAGTTAAAAAATGCGATGGATACCTCAGAGCTACGGCAGTTCTTCATGATTAATTCATCCGAAAATCGTATTCTCATCATAGTAGATAATTTAATTTAACGTTAGTATGTTTAGGAGTTAAAATTTTTATTCTACAAGGATATAGATGATTGAAGTAGCGGGATGAAGACACTAACCTGCGCGGATACTAATGAAGAACGTGCACCACTCAGACCGATACAAATAAATCCTCATCGCTGATTTCTTTCTTCGCATATTTTATAGCATCATCAATTTCACTTTTTTTAAGCCTACTAAGCCAGAAAAACACACTAGGTCCCTTTGCGCCTCGTGAATATAGCTTACTGACCTCTGCTATTGCCTCCGTATAAGTCTTTGCTCTTAATCCTAATAATCTCCAGCGTCCATTAGCCAGAGCCCTTCGGATGCTTGGAAATATTTCTACTTTGTAGATCTTTCTGAGAATTATCTTATTACTCCATTTAAATATCGCTAATGGTTTTATCTGACAATTTTTTATCTTTTCAGCAACTTTAACCCATTGTTCTCCGACTCTAATTTCAGCTTTTTTCCGGCCTCTCATTAAAGCTTCGTAAAATTCACGTTTAATATAAAACATCGGCATCGATGATCCCTACTTTAAAATCATTCTTCTTAATACGAAGTGATTATCCTCTAAATTCGGTTCACCCACGAGCTTATGCACCAAATAAATACGGCTCTCATTAGGCTCAAATATCCAAAATCCATCTTCGTATTCTAATAATAATAGAGCCCCTCTATTAGCGAC